>JBIKMR010000368.1:0-3533 GCA_044359155.1 Candidatus Hydrogenedentales bacterium
AGACACTTCGTTGCCCCAACCGATGACAAAGGCGCGCGTGCCGTCAATCAGCGCCATCTGATCGGTGATGTCGGCGATCTGCCCCGGCGGCGTGGTGGCGCGGCCATCCGTCACGCAGAGCAGGATACGGTCGTCGGCATCGTCATACGGGAAGATGCCGGCGATGTTGTCCTCTTCAACGATCAACTGCGAGGCTTCGCCAATGGCGGGGTAGAGTTCCGTCGCGCCGTTGGTGGCCACGAAGATGTTATCGAGACGGTCTTGCAGCAGGCTGCGGTCGGAAAGGAAGAGTTCGTCTTCCGTATCTGGGCCTTCCGAGACGGTGCCATAGATGGGGTTCAGCGAATCACGCACCACCCCGCCGCCGCCTGTGCCGCTGCGCTCGCTAAAGATAGCGAGGCCCACGCGGTAGTTGTCGGGAATCTCTTCAAACAACTGGCTGATGGTGCGCTCGTAAAGCGCCTGAAGCGGGTCGGGCGCGCCCGATATGGTCACGTCTGCCACGTCGCCTGCGGCTTCCTGCATACTGTTCGAGTAATCGAGCAGCACCAGCACGTTGCCCTGGATGGCGCGCGCGCCCTTGGCCACCTTACCGGTTTCGCTGGTTTCCAGCGGGCGGTCGTTCTCCAGAATCTGCACCTGGTCCGCAAGCGTGTTCAGGCGGGTCTCGGCAATGGGAATCGGCTGGAAGCGCAGGTTGCGCATGAGCAGCACGAAGCGCACCATGGACGGCACGCGCAGGCGCGGCAATGCGTTTTCGAAAGTCAGTTCCGCCGCCTCGACGGAAATATTGATCTCGAGGGGCGCCACGTCGGGAACCAGTTCAATCTGGCCCAACTCGTTGGTGCGGATGGCCTCGGCAATCAGCTTGCCAGACGAACCGCTTCCTTCCAGCTCCGACCGCACTATCGCCACCGTGTGCGGCTTAAAGTCTTTGACCGCGCTTTCGGTACCGATGCTGCTGCCCGTGTCGGGGAATACCTTGAGCCAGTTCTCCTTCGTCGAGCGCAGGCGATACAGCAGTTCCGTGCCGGGGTCACCATCGTTGGCGATTTCGACAAGGCTTATTGACTCGTCGGTGCCGAAGGCAATCGAGCCGGGGCGCGCCGTGATTGCCACGCGCTTGGGAACCTGCACCTCGATGATGAAGGGCAGCAGGCCGTTGTCCACGCTCGGGTCGTTGTTCGCAATGTCCAGCCGCACTTGCGCGCCGTTAAAGTTCAGGCTGCTGCGATCCACTGTCACGGTTACGCTCTGCTCGGTACCGGGGTTCAGGCCAGCCTGCGAGGGCGTAATGCTGGCCACCCATGCCGGGAACTGAAGCGGGTTGAAGCTCCACTCCAAGATGCCGTTGCCATTGTTGCGGATGATGAATGACTTGCTGACGGTGTCCACGTCGAGGTTGATGAAGGGTATGCCAGTGTCGTCGATGTCATCTGCAATGATCTCAATCTCGGGTATCTGCGGCACGGTCATGCGGATGGTCACGGGAAGCGAGGTCGATACGTCGCCCGTGCCCACCACATTGAATACATGCTCAAAATCGAACGACCCCGAGGGCGCAAGTGCGCGGTCCACGCGCAGCGTAATGGTGTCGGTTTGCTCGCCGCTCACCGCTCCGCTGGCCGTTCCACCGGTAGATTCCACCAGCGTCAACCACGCCGGGAAGCCCGATGTGTCGATGCTCCAGTTGATGCTGCCGATACCGTCGTTCCAGATATCGACCTTCTCTTCCACGCCCGCCGTGCCCAGGTTCACGTTCTGCGATACCACCACCAAACGCGCGGGGCGCGGGCGTTCCATCGTCACGGTCACAGTCTCTACGCCCGAGCCATAGTCCACCTCTACGGCAGATTCATAAGCACCCGGCTCGACCGCGAGCGGGTTCACCGTAACGGTGTGCGCCTGTGTGTTGTTCACGGTGGCGCTTGTCGGGGTGACGACCAACCAATCCTGATCCGCGACGGGAACATTGATCTCATAAGTCACAGCCTCGTCGCCAAGGTTCGTCACCACGAAGGAGTCAGATGCGGCGGCGGTGATCTCTCCGAAGGCCAGTGTTTCGGGGGCCACGCTCAGCGCGGTGACGCCCATCGACACAGGCACTTGAATGCTAAAGCCTGAAGCGACATTGGCCACGGTGACTGATCCCGTGTAACTGCCGGGCGCAAGGCCGGCGGGGTTCGCCGTTACGGACAACTGCACTTGGCCGCCCGACCCAATGGTGTCACCATTGCGGGCTGTGTTCAGCCAGTCTGCCCCATCTGTGGTGGCGGTGGTATAGGTGAGAGCCACGGGGGCCGCACCACCGTTACGAATGGTGAGATTGTCGGAATCCGCGCCCTGCAACACGCCATAGGTAAGGGCGCTAGGGGAAACGGAGAAGGGAATGACGGACATGCTAACGACCACGGAATCCGTGCCGCCGTTTGAAGTTATGGTTAACGGCGCGCTGAAATCCCCCGCGGGTGTGTTGCCCCGGTTTACGGCCACGGTGATGGTTTCAACGCCGTTCTGCGCAGCGATTGTTCCCTGCACCGGCGCGGCGCTCAACCACGGTGCTCCCTCGGGAACGTCAAGTTCCCAAGTGAGAGGCTCAAGCCCGATGTTAGAGATTACGAAAGTCTGCTGCGTGGTAGTTGCACCGAAAGGAAGCGAATCAGTGGACACGCTCAACTGCGCGGGGCCACCCTGCTCAACGCTCACCGGCACGACTACGTTGCCACCGTTCGATGTTACCGTCACTTCACCGCGAGTGTTGCCCACCGGAAGGAGGGCGCGGTTAACGCGCAATTCCACCACCGCCGTCTCCGTGGTGATGCTGCCCTCGGGGTCGGTCTGTTTATCCACCCGCGCGGTGTCGAGCCACGGCAGGTCTTCCACCACGTTCCAGGTAAGCGTGCCGCTACCGGTATTGTCAATGCGCAACTCGGCGGCGCTTTCTGCCGCGCCTATGCTCACCGCGTCGGGAGACACGTCGAGCA
This sequence comes from Candidatus Hydrogenedentales bacterium, assembly GCA_044359155.1. Classification (GTDB taxonomy): domain Bacteria; phylum Hydrogenedentota; class Hydrogenedentia; order Hydrogenedentales; family JAEUWI01; genus WGMK01. Next base: position 2,985 of record JBIKMR010000368.1, read on the forward strand.
CCGGGGCCGGGCAGCCCGTGGTCAAGGCCGCCAGCGCCATTGCGCCAGCCGCCGCCACGTATCTACGCATCCATTGCATGGGCCTATCCTTTTCGCAAAACCCGGTTCATCCGGCCCGTTAATTCGTGGGGGGCACTACCAGGGTCAGTTCTACTTCTTCCGTACCAAAGAGGTCGGTGACAATGTTCAGCGAGCCCGACAGCACAACGTCGTTGAACCCGGTGCGGTCCACGGTCACCGTCAGCAGCACGTTCTCGCCTGGGGCCAGCGGTCCCGGCGGGCTCGAGGAGGCCACGCTATCTATCCATGTGGGCAACGTGCCGTTATCCACCGACCACTCAAAGGTATCGAGCCGGTTGTTCGTAATCGTCAAGTTAAACTGATTCACCGCGCTGCCAATCTCGAAGGAGTCGGGCACTACTAGCGCCGAAGGAATTGCGACATTCAACGGCTCGGGGTCCTGGAAGTCGCCAATGCCGTCCTCGTCGAGGTCCCAGGGGAATGCGGCTTCGGGATCAAAGCCGGGGAACTGGAGACGCGGCACCGTGG
>JBIKMR010000111.1:0-12527 GCA_044359155.1 Candidatus Hydrogenedentales bacterium
GGGGTTAGATTCGGGCACCGCCACGCGGAAAGCGGCAGGCACTGCAATGTAAGACGCGCTGGCGCAGAGCACGATGAAGAGCGTGCCATCCCCCGTGGACAGCCCCAGCAACCACACCAGCCCGGTGGCGATAAGTGCATTGAACAAGGGGAAAGCCACGGCAAACACGGGCAGCCGCCATCCCGCCGCCCGCAACGACCGCACCCCGCGCATGGCCACAATGCCCATGTCGAGCAGGAAGAAGCACAAGGCCCCGTCGAAGATGCCGGCGAAGAAAGGCTTCATGGCCGTGCGGCCCGCGTCGCTGCTGAGTGCGCCAATGATCATGCTGCCCATCAACAGCAGCACAGAACCATTCAGGCAGGCCTCATGCAGCAGGTGCTTCAGGTCCGTGGCCTTACCCTTGGTGGGGTTGCCCAAGCGGCGATACAGCAGGATGCCAATGATTATGGCGGGGGATTCCATCAGCGCCATGCACGCGATCATGTGCCCGCTATACGGCTCTTCCGCACTTTGCAGGAAAGCAGCCGTGGCAATGAAGGTAACCGCGCTCACGCTGCCATACGCCGCCGCCACTGCCGCCGCGTCCAGCGTGGACAACATACGCCGCAGCACCAGAAAGGCGATAAGCGGCACCACGGCTGCCATCACCACCGCAGCCGAAAGGGTGAACACCACCTCTAAAGACAGTCCCCCTTCGCGCAGCCCCACCCCGCCCTTGAACCCCACCGCAAACAGCAGGTACATCGACAACAGCTTGGGCACCGGCTCCGGGAAATCCAGGTCCGACCGAACCGCAACCGCTATCGCCCCCAACAGGAAGAACAACACCGGCGGGCTAGTCAGGTTGGCTAAAAAGTCAGCGAGCATCCATACACCTTAGTCTGGCCGCGAGCCGAGGCACGGCGGCGCGAATCTCTCCGGGACATCAATCCTACGACGAATGGCACAAGCAATGCACGTGGCACGCTGGATCTGCCAGCTTCTTGCTCCGTCATTTATCGGAGTAGGCCTCTCGCCCTTCGCTCACAGAAACAACCTTCCATAGATGCGATGATTTAATTCAGCCAGCGAATAGATTTTCAGGAAGTTCGCGGCAACGGTGCTGGGCGGCCACTGACAATGGAACGATTCAAGTCCTTCGGGTATCGTAGCTGTGGGCAAAAACTGCAACGGAGACATCCATGTCGGAATTACCTCCTCCCCTTTCCGAAGCTTCCGATCCTGCCCCCCCTCCTCCATTACCAGCTATTGAACGTGAGCCCCTTCCCACCTCCTTGTTGTGGTGGACAGTGGCCTTGGCGCTCGCTGGCGACTTCTTGATGCGCGATATTCCGTGGGGGATCAACGCCGCACTGTGGATGGGCTTGTTGACTTGGGGCGCGGTTCTGCATGTTGGCCGGGATTCATCTCACCCCATGCCAGCTGCCGCCCTAAGGTTCTTCCTTGCGGCGGGATGCTTCGCCTTCCTCTTCGCCCTGCGCGATGCGCCTTCCGCACAGTTTATTTGCGCCTTGGCGGCAGGTGTGTGCCTGCTCTATGGCTTGGCCATTACCCAGGGATTTGCATGGCGTGATACCGGCTTGCCCGAATTTATTGCTAGGGGCTTTGAGGCGGCAGGCGTTGCCGCCATGCTTGCAGGGGAGCAGGCTGCCACTTCCCATGTGCGCCCAGCAAAAGATGTTACCGCGCGCTTTGGGCTTCTCCTGCGCGGCATATTGCTTGCCGTGCCTTTCTTGATAATCTTCATGATACTGTTCGCGCGGGCTGACGCACGCTTCATGAATTTCTTCGATCAATCCTTTGACCCAACGCAGATTGTGGGCCACCTGTTGGCACTGGGACTTTCCGCATTGTTTGCATGGATAATGCTCGTAGGCGTGGCAAGGCGCAGAAAAAGCCCGACAGATGTAAAACTTACTTTTGAAGACCCCGCCTGGGCAATGGGAGCAGCAGAAGTATCCATCGCCGTGGGGATGATCAGCTTGTTGTTCCTCGTGTTCGTCTCACTTCAGGCGGGGTATCTTTTCGGTGGCGTCGAGTACCTGATGAAAACGGCCCAACTGACTGCGGCAGACTACGGCCGGAGCGGCTTCTACGAACTGGTGACAGCGGCGGCCATTGTCTTGGGCACGGTTTATTTCTTCGACTGGCTGGCCAGAGATTCTGCCCCCGCCAGCCGACGTATTCTCTATTGGCTGGTGCGAGGCCTACTGATCCTAACAGTGTTGGTGCTTCTCTCCGCCGTACACAGGATGCAGCTTTACGTGCAAATGTTCGGCCTGAGCGAACAGCGCCTGATGACCTTTATCTTCATGGGCTGGCTCACCCTGTTGTTTGTTTGGAGCGAGGCCACCATCTTGCGCGGGAGGCGTGCACGGTTTGCCTCGGGCGCACTGGTTAGCGCGTTGATGGTCGCCATGATCTTTCCCCTTATCAACCCACACGCCATGATCGCCAGCGTGAACCTGAAGCGCCTGGCCGAAGGAAAGCGCTTCGACCTGGAATACGCTGAGACATTAAGCAACGACACTCTTCCTATACTTGTCGAGCACCATGCGGTGCTGCCGCCTGCGGAACAAAAATGGCTATCAAGCTTTATGGAAAAGCGGCGAGCAAGCTTGGACAATGAGAACTGGCGAAGCTGGAACTTCGGGGACGTCGCCGCAAATATCGCATTGGAGAGCAGGCTACGATACAACTCGGTACTCTAGCTCCTCGAATTTCTGCTGCCACTACTTTCGCTGCATGGTGACGCATATTCCCCGAACAGGTCTACTTGTGCCCCGTTCACCTCTTCTCTACACTGCGCTTATCCACGGGAGAGTCTCCATGCACATGCTTCGCTTTCTTTCCTGCGCCTTGCTCGCGGCCAGCCTGCTGTTCATGTCTGCCGCGCGTGCCGACGTGCCTGCGCTCTTCGAGCGGGACAACCTGATGGCGTGGTGCATCGTGCCGTTCGACGCGAAGAAGCGCGGGCCGGAGGCGCGGGCGGAAATGTTGTCACGGCTAGGCTTCAAGAAGTTTGCCTACGACTGGCGCGATGAACACATCCCCACATTCGACGAGGAAATTGAAACGCTCAAGCGCTGGGGCATCGAGCTGTCCGCCTTTTGGTTTCCCGGCGGGCTGAACGACCAGGCCAAGGCGATACTCGCCGCCCTCGAACGGCACAAGGTACACACCCAACTCTGGGTAAGCATGGGCGGTGGCGACATTGTCTGCACGCCCGAAGAACAGGCGCTGCGTGTGCAGCAGCATGTGGATGCCATCCGCCCCATTGCTGAGGCAGCGGCGGCCATCGGCTGTACGGTGGGGCTATACAACCACGGCAGTTGGTTCGGCGAACCGGAAAACCAGATCGCCATCATCAAGGCCCTCGGCGCGCCCAACGTCGGCATTGTTTACAACCAGCACCATGGCCACGGACACATCGACCGTTTTCCCGCGCTGCTCCAGCAAATGATGCCCTACCTCTATTGCCTCAACCTGAACGGCATGGAGCCCAAGGGCGACGAGATAGGCAAGAAGATTTGGCCACTGGGGTCTGGCTCTCTGGACCTGAACACCCTGCGCATCATCCAGGCCAGCGGATACACCGGCCCCATTGGCATGCTCGGCCACACGCCGGACGACGCGGAATTGACGCTGCACCAGAACTTGGACGGGCTGGACTGGCTGCTGCCGCAACTGGATGGCGCTGCCCCCGTAGGCCCACGCCCGGCGCTGCGCGTGGGCGCGGAGCAGAACGCCCGGGCCACGGACAGCCTCTCCCCCGCCTTTGGCAAGGCGTTGTCCGGTGGCAAGGTGGTCGAGGGGAACGACGCATGGCGCACGCCACCCATCACCGTGGAAGTGCGCGCGCAGCTGAACTCGGCGAACGGCTTCAACATCCTCGTGGCGAACGACACCAAGGCATCCGGCGCGCATTGGGAAATCTTTACCGAGGCAGGCAGTGGTGGCTTGTCGGTTTATACCCCCGGCCTAGAACCCGACCACCTGCGCACGGGGAAAAATATCTGTGACGGCGCATGGCATCAGGTGACCCTGCACTACGCGGCGGATTCCATCGCGCTTTTTATAGACGGCGCAGAGGCCGGGCGGCAGGCCATCAAATCGCTGGGCAAACCCACCATACCCGCAGGCCTGGCCTTGGGACAATTGGTAGAGGGCGGATTCCATTGCGATGGCGCAATAGACGATGTCCGTATCTCTTCCGGCATTCGCCCGGTGTCCAATTCCAATGCGCCCCTTACCCAAGACACCGACACGCTCGCGCTCTTCGACTTTGAAGACCTGCAAGCATCCGCCCCTGCCCCGCCAGAGGTGGAAGACCCCGCTCGCCGCGCCGCACTGCCGGAGTTTCAATTCATCCCCGCTGCCGCGACGGAGTCCCTTGCGCCGGCTGCTGACTTGCCGGACGGCACCTTCGCGTGGAGCCGCTCGCACGGCGGCCCGCACAACGCGCGCTATTCCCCCGATGCAACCATCACCCCCGAGAACGTGCGGCAATTGCAGGTGGCGTGGGAATACCGTTCGGGCGATGGCGAGGGGAACATCCAGTGCAATCCTATCGTGGTGGATGGGGTGATCTTCACCCCCACGCCGGGCGACCACCTTGTCGCGCTCGACGGTGCAACCGGCAAGGAACGATGGCGATTCAAACCCGGCGGCAAGCCTGCGTATCGCGGGCTAACGCATTGGCCGGGGGATGCGGAACATCCCCCCCGCCTGCTCTTCACGGCAGGCGAATATCTCTGGGCGGTTGACCCCGAAACGGGCCAGCCGCTTTCTGGTTTTGGGGAGGGCGGCAAGGCAGTCACCGGCGAAGTGCGCTCCGCGCCTGCGGTATACAGAAACGTTATCGTGTTGCCCGGCTACGCGCAAAACGTGCACGGCTTCGATCTGCACACCGGCCAACGCCTGTGGACCTTCCACACCATCCCCACGGCGGGCGAACCCAACGCAGACACCTGGTCGCAACTGGGCAGCGGAGCCAACACCTGGGGCGGCATTGCGCTGGACGAGGCGCGCGGCATGGTCTTCCTGGCCACCGGGTCGCCCAAGCCCAACTTTGCAGGCAACACCCACACCGGGCAGAACCTCTACGCCAACTGCGTACTCGCGCTCGATGCGCTCACCGGCGCTTACCGCTGGCACTTTCAGGAAATCCGCCACGACATCTGGGACCTCGACATCCCCGCCGCGCCGAACCTTGTGACAGTGACCCACGAGGGGCGCCGCGTGGATGCCGTGGCCCAGGTCACCAAGCTGGGCAACACGCTGCTGCTCGACCGCGTGACCGGCAACCCCCTGCACCCGGTGCGCCTGCGCCGCGCGCCCACTTCCCCCCTGCCCGGAGAACGCACCTGGCCCTATCAGCCGGACATCGAACTGCCCGAACCCTTCTCCCGCGCGGCCTTCACCATAGACCGCACTACGAACCGCACCGCCGCTGCGCGAAAGCATGTGCTGGCCAGCGCATGGGAAGCCAACACCGGTTGGTTCGCGACGTTTGAAGAGGAGAAGCCCACGATTCTATACGGCATACACGGCGGCGCAGAGTGGACCGGCGCGGCATTCGACCCCGGCACGGGGAAGCTGTATGTGACCGCCAACCACATCCCGTGGATTGTCACCGTGTTTCGCACTGACCCGCCCCCCGTGGAACCGAACGCCCCGCCAACGCCGGGAGAACTGCTGTATCGAGAACACTGCATCAAGTGCCACGGGGCGGAACGCTTTGGTGTTGGCACAGCTCCGCCGCTGCACGGGTTGGCGCGACGCATGTCAGACAAGCACCTGGACGAGTTATTGCGCACAGGGCGCGGACTGATGCCTGCCTTGCCCAAGACCGTGGACGCGGAGCAACGCGCCGCCTTGGTGGATTACCTGTTGCTGCGCGACCGGCCCTACCGCGAAGCAGAACCGGGTCCCCTTCGCTACACGCACAACGGGTACCCCAAGTTGCAGGATCACGAAGGCCTGCCCGGCGGCAAGCCCCCCTGGGGCACGCTGAACTGCATCGACCTGAACACTGGCAAGCTGGCGTGGAAGACTCCGCTGGGCAATTACCCGGCAATGCTGGCGCAGGGGAAACTCGGCCTGGGCGCGGAGAACTTTGGCGGCGCAAGCGTGAACGCAGGCGGGGTCGTCTTTTGTTCTGGGACTGCCGACCTGCAATTCCGCGCGTTTGACGCGAACACCGGTGCCGAACTCTGGCAGCACGCCCTGCCCTTCGGCGGTTACGCCCCCCCCACCCTCTACACCGCCAACGGCAAGGCACATGTACTCATCCCCGCCACCGGCGGAGGCAAGCTGAACACCACGCCGGGTGACGCGTTTGTGGCGTTCACTCTGTGAGCGGCGCGCCTTGACGCGCGCGCACGTGGAATAGCATAGTCCTACGCGTTGGCTGCCTACGTATTCAGGCAGCGAAACTTAGGAGTGTGCATTCATGATTCCACAGCTTCGTGTTCTATTGCTTGGCGCGCTTTGCCTATTGGCCGCGCCTGCCGCATTCGCGCAGGGTGCGCCCCTCACCGTGGCGGTGGACGCCACGGACATTGGGCGCGGGCTGCTGAAGTCCAGCATCACCTATACCAACCCGCCCGAAAACCTGGTGCTGTGGTATCCCAAGTGGATACAGGGAACCCACGCGCCCGGCGGGCCGGTGGAGAATATCGCGGGCATGAAGTTCTTCGCAGAGGATGGCACCGTGGTGGAGTGGGAGCGCGACCCGCTTGAGGTGAACCGGGTGCTGCTGAAGAATGCCAAGGGGCTGAAGTCCCTGCGGGCGGAGCTGGTATACCTTTGCAATCAGCCCTCGACCAATTCCGCCGGGGTGGACAGCTATGGCAATTCGTGGCTGGGGGTGCTCAACTGGAACACCAGTGTGTTGTACCCCGAGGGGACCAACTGCGACACCCAGCCTGCACAGGCCAGCTTGCGCCTGCCGCAGGACTGGAAGCTGGCCACGTCGCTGGCGAGCGAAGCGGTGGCCGATGGGGTGACCACGTTCAAGCCCCTGCCGTTGGCGCAGTTGTTTGATTCCCCCGCGATTTTCGGGCAATACCTGCGGTCGATTCCGCTGACCACGCAAGACCTGCCGCCGGTGCATCTGCACCTGACGTCTGAATCGGAAGGCGCGATTCAGATTCCGCAGAGCCTGATAGACACCTACGGCCACGTGGCCACCGAGGGTGGGCTGATGTTTGGTGGCGCGCCGTTTGACGAGTACCACTTCCTCGTAACGTGCAGCAATGCCATCGGGTCGAACGGGCTGGAGCATGGCCGCTCCAGCTACAACGGCGTGGGCGAGCGGTCGCTGCTGGAAGAGAAAGAGCTGCTCGGCTGGGTGGGTTACCTATTGCCGCACGAATATGTACACGCTTGGTGCGGTAAATACCGCCGCCCCGAGGGCATGGTGAGACCCGAGTTCAACAGCCCGCTGGACACCTCGATGCTCTGGGTGTATGAGGGCCTGACGCAGTACCTCGGCCTGGTGCTCTGTGTGCGCTCCGGCATGTGGACGGAAGACCATTACCGCCAGGCCTTGGCCGGTGACCTGGTCTGGATGATGGGCCGCACGGGGCGCGATTGGCGTCCGTTGGAAGACACGGCCCGCGCCAGCCACACGCTTCGCGCATCCAGCGCATCGTGGGGCATGTTGCGCCGTGGGCAGGATTATTACGACGAGGGCGCGCTGTGGTGGATGGAGGCGGACGCGGTCATTCGCAACCTAACCGATGGCAAGAAAAGCCTCGACGATTTCTGCGCCGCATTCTTTGGCCCCGGCAACGGTCCCGGCCCCGTCGTGCCGTTTGCCCGCGCCGACATGCTCAAGGCGCTGCACGCCACGGCGGAATACAACTGGGAAGATTTCTTTTACAACCGCGTGAACAAGGTACACGACCACCTGCCCGGTGAATTTGCAGGGGCCTTGGGATACCGCCTGCAAAGCGCGCCCAAACCAAGCAAGGCACAGACCGAGGAAGAGGAAGGCGGCGGCTTCAACGAGCTGTATTCGATTGGCGCAGCCTTTGGAAATGATGGCGTAGTGCGAAGCACCCTCATCCCCGGCAGCGCCGCCGACAAGGCCGGGTTGTCCCCCAAGATGAAGGTGGTCGCCGTGAACAACCGCGCCTTCAATAAGGACCGCCTGCGCGACGCCATAGCCAACAGCGTCACCGAGCGCAAGATCGAACTCCTCGTCCTCGACGGCGACACCTACCGTACCCTCACCCTCGACTACGCCGACGGGCCCAAGTATTTAGAACTCGCCCGAGACACCGACAAGCCGGATAGGCTGACCGAGATACTAAAAGCGAGGAGGAAGGTGGAGGGGAAGTAGGGGCAGTTTTGAAGGGGAGGAAGCAGGAGCTTCCGGGGCACGGGCATCGCCAAGGAGACCTTGGCTACGAGGGGATCGAAGTAGTCAAACGGAAAATGTATTATCCGAGGATTGATGTGAGGCTATTTTTTCACCGAAGTATCGAAACCGATGGGGCTTTATCGTGACAGAACAACTTCCGACTTTCGATCGATTAATGAATCCGTTGATAAAGGCCATACGAGACTTGGGCGGTTCGGGTTCGATCGAGGAGATCTACGACAAAGTCATTGAGAACGAGTCCATTTCTGAGCAGGTTTTGGCTCAGCTACATGATCCCGATAGAAGTAATCAAACCGAGGTTGGATACCGATTGGCGTGGGCGCGAACTTGGTTGAAGAAGTATGGGCTGCTAGAAAATTCAGTCCGCGGTATTTGGTCACTCACCCCAAAGGCGCAGGATGTAATAGAGATTGATCCTGCAGAAGTCCTTCGTCTTGTTCGTACTCAATACGCTGCAGCGACGAGTAAGAGACAATCATCACGCTCTAGCGAGTCCATCGCACCTGCTTCAAGTAGCGAAAGGAACGGCGTTCAAACTGACGCCGATTACCAAATCGCTGAGGACATTGCCGAAGATGAGAAATGGCGAAGTGATTTGCACGTAACGCTCACGAAGAAAGTAAGCCCAGCCCAGTTTGAAAGGCTTGTACAGCTACTCCTGCGGAATTCTGGTTTCATTCACGTGGAGGTAACTGGCAGAAGCAATGATGGTGGAATCGACGGTAGAGGAATTGCTCGCATACATGGACTAATGAGTTTTCCTGTCCTTTTCCAATGCAAGAAGTACACCGATAAGCCAGTGTCTTCCAGTGAGATTCGTGACTTCCGAGGTTCGATGGTAGGGAGAGCAGATAAGGGATTGTTCATTACTTCAGGGACGTTTAGTCCGGCTGCAAAAAAGGAAGCAACCCGAGATGGCGCACCTCCAATCGATCTCCTAGATGGTAAAGAACTTGCCGACAAACTACGAGAGCTCGGATTGGGTATTAAGACCGAGCTTCGTGTCGATGAAGACTGGTTCACGAGCCTTTAAACGAAGCCGACCCGCCACAAGCCGAAGCCTTACCTGCCACGGTGCCTTGCCCACCTGTGTTTCGACATGGGTGCGGGGTTATGCCTGCCCATGACGGCAGCAAGCGGCCTAAGCTGGAGCGGCGGCAAGCAGCCGCACTCCAGGTGGCACTGGTTTTGTAGGTGCCAGACATGTCTGGCACCTACGGCGTGGGCGCGTGCTGCGTTGGTCGCTGTGCGGTGGCGCAGCGCTCCAAGTCTTACGCGGCCCTTCGGGCGAGGGCGCGGCGTTGTTGGCGGTTGAGTTGGTAGGTGGGGTTGGGCAGCGTGGGGATGGTGGATTGGATAGACAGGGTTTCTGTGTTGGACTCGGGCTGGGGTTCTTGGATGGGTTCGGGGGTCGCGGTGGCTTTGGGGCCGTGTTCTATTTCGCAGGCGAGACGGGTGAGTTTTTCGCGGGCGGCGATGAGGGCGGCGAATTGTTCGGGGGTGGGTATGGGCAGTGGGGCACCATCGTGGGCGGGGGTAAGGATGGCATTCTCATTGCGCTGGGTGAGGATGAGGGCGAAGAGGTAGGCGTGGAGGCGCAGGCCGATGAAGACGGTGAGGGGTCACGCCACGCTCGGCAAAGTCTTTGAGGATGGCGCGGCGGTGGCGGAGGATTTGCCGCCATTCGACATCGGTCATCCAGGATTCGCGGCGGGTGAGGGTGCGGATGTTCATGGTGCGGGTCCTTTTTGGGGTTGGTTGTATGTCCCTATCCTTAGTGTCAGGGCGTTGCAGTGGGGAGAATCTGGAAAGGGCGAAGGCTGGAAAAGGGGGAGCCTGCTTCGCCGAGGCTTCGCAGGCCAGGGGGGGGCGGCGGGGAGAGCACGCCAGAAACGCTGCTTTTGGGAGCGCAGCGCTACTGCGCTGCAGAGAATTCAACGCTGACCAGGGGCGCATTTCAGAGTTAGGCACAAAGCCAAGGACCGAACTGGCGTGCTCGCAGCGCGGTAGCGCTGCGCTCCCAGTGGGTGCTCCACCCTTTGGGCAAGAATATTAAATCGAAGAGCGACTGCCTTCCTGTCAACAATACTGAAACTGGCAGCGGGGCGGTCCGGTCTTATTTGCCAGTGGATTCTTTGAATCCGTAGTCGTTGAAGTACCTGGGATGGCATGATGCGTTTGCAGTTTCAGCATTATCTGCTTCTCGTTCTTGTGGCGTGGGCTTTGCCTGCGCGCGCTATGGAGCGACCTGCGTTTGAGGAGATTCGCCCGATTCTCGCCACATATTGCTTTGACTGCCATGGCGAGCGGAAGCACAAGGGCGATTTGAATCTGGAGCGTTTCGAGAACGAGACGCAGGTGGTGGCGGAGCTGGCGGTCTGGATTCGCAGCGAGGGGCGGGTGGTGAACCTGGAGATGCCGCCGAAGACGCGGCCCCAGCCGAGCGAGGAAGAGCGGGCGAAGCTGCTGGCGTGGTTCACTGCGGTGAAGGACACGAGCGCGGACTGCAAGACGCTTATCAGCGAGGCAAGCACGGACTGGTATCCGGGCTATGTGATGAGCCGCAGGCTGAACCGTTTTGAGTTTGAGAACACGTTGCGCGATCTGCTGGGCATCGACTTCGAGATTGCGCAGTTCTTCCCGGCGGATGGCGCGGGCGGTGAGGGATTCGACACGGATGGCGGTGCGTTGTTCCTTTCGGCCATTCAGGCAGAGAAGTATCTGGACGCGGCTGACATGGCGATTGAAGCGGCACTGCCAGAGAACGAACCGGCGGTGGGCGATATCGTGGCGGCGGCGCATGTGCCGGTCCCCGCCGATGTTGAGGCGCGGTATCGCGCGCTTGTGCCGGTGTTTCCGAGTGAGAGCGTGCCGCCGCTGGTTGCTGCGCGGGCGAGCCTTGCTGCTTTCCTTGAGCGTGCATGGCGCAGGCCGGTGAAGCCCGTGGAGACGGGACATGTGCTGGCGCTCACGCATGACGCGCTGGAACGGGGCGAGGCGTTTCTGCCCGCTCTGAAGCTGGCGTACAAGGCGGCGCTGGTGTCGCCGAACTTCCTGTTTCTTGCCGAGCCCAAGCCTGTCGAGGGCGGGGTGTATAAGCTGGGCGATTATCCGCTGGCTTCGCGCTTGTCATATTTCCTGTGGTCCTCCATGCCGGATGCGGAACTGTTTGCGCTGGCCGATGCGGGCGGGCTGCAAGACGAGGCGGAGTTGCAGCGGCAGGTGGAGCGGATGTTGGTGGACCCGAGGGCTGAGGCTTTGGGCAACTTGTTTGCTGCGCAGTGGCTGGGCATATCGCAACTGGGCGAAACGATGAAGCTGGACGCGGGGCGCTTTCCCGAGTTTGACGCTGGCCTGACGCAAGCCATGCGGGCAGAGGCGGCGCAGTTCTTCACGGGGATATTCGCGGAGAACCGCAGCCTGCTGGAATTGATCAATGCGGACTACACCTATGCCAACGAGGCGTTGGCGCGCATCTATGGAATCGAGGGGGTGAGCGGCGACACCTTGCAGCGGGTGCAGTTGGCCGACTCACGGCGTGGGGGCGTGCTGGGCATGTCGTCGGTGCTGGCGGCCACATCGCAACCGCTGCGCACCAGTCCGGTGTTGCGGGGTAAGTGGGTGTTGGAGCAGTTGTTGGGCGACCATGTGCCTCCCCCCCCGCCGAACGCAGGCACGCTTCCGGCGGACGATGTACACGCGGATGGCCTGAGCCTGCGGCAGCGCCTTGAGGCGCACCGAGTGAATCCTGATTGCGCAGGATGCCATGCGCGTATGGACCCGCTGGGCTTTGGGCTGGAGAACTTTGACCCGATTGGCCGCTGGCGCGACGAGGCTGCGGGGCAGCCGGTGGATGCAAAGGGCGAGCTGCCCTCGGGCGAGGTGTTTAATGGTCCCGCCGAGTTGAAGCAGTTGTTGCTTACACGCAAAGATGACTTTGCGCGTAACCTGTCCCGCAAGATGCTGGGCTATGCGCTGGGCCGCAGCCTGACGCAGTATGATGATTGCGTGGTGAACGACAGCCTGGAAGCGCTTCAGAACAGCGGCTACCAGGCGCAGCAGTTGGTGTCGCAAATTGTGTTGAGCCACCCCTTCCGGCACCGGTACAGTGCCGAAGGTTCTTGAGGAGTAG
>JBIKMR010000112.1:0-12518 GCA_044359155.1 Candidatus Hydrogenedentales bacterium
CGCGGTGGCTGCAAAAAGCTCCTCCTAGGAGAGGACGAATTTGAGCGTTTTGATCCCAAAGTGTGCCATGCAGGGCCAGCACAAGAGGGTTCTCTAAAACACAATTACAAGATAACCGTTGGCACCAAGCGGTCAGGAATAGGATTGTTGGGGTTGTTATTCAGCGGTGCATCACGGATAGGATAGCGAGTTGCTCTCATGATGCCTTTGGTGTGCACAAGGCAATCGCGTCTTGTCACGATTGACTTGCCATTGGTTACACTACCGGGTTAGCTCACGGCCCAATGCAGGGATTCCAATCGAGGGTAGAACCTTGTCACGAAACACCACAATTCTGCTGCTGGCTCTGTTCGCAAGTTTCCACGCTTACGCGGACAGTGGCGATGCCGTGCTCCAGAAGATCTCGGCGCAGGAAGCGCGCCTCCCCGCCGTGGCGGTACTGATCGCGGAGGCCAAGGCTGCTGGCGTACCGGTGGCTTACCCCACCGCCGATTTTCTCATTGCAAAGCGCTTCTGCCAGTATGGCCGGGACGACGTGGCCAATGATCGGCTTCCGCGTGCGCGGGAAGTGGCCGAGGAAGTAGCGGCATTACTGGACCGCGCAGAGCGTGAGGCACGCGCTGGCGTGGAGGTTCCCCGCGTCCTGCCGGGCACCGTACGCATTGACAATGGAGCCTTTTGGGCCAACTGCAGCATCGGTGGTAAAGAGGAATTCCGTCCCGTCTTTTTCACGGGGTATGGCCACAGCGATCCCGTGGTCGAGGATATCCCACTGTTGGGTGAAATCGGGATCAATGTTATCCAGATCGAGCAGGGGCCCGAGGGCGTCGTTAACGCGGATGGCACTGTCAACACGGCCCGCATCACCGACCGCCTCCTCCCAGCCCTGGATCGGGCACGCGACAATGGCGTGATGGTGAACCTCCTCATCGGACCGCACTATTTCCCAGCGTGGGCCTACGAGAAGTGGCCTGCGCTCAAGGTGGAGCCCGGAGCCCCTGGCACACAGCCGTTTCTCAAGAACTCGATTGAAGCGACCGAGGCGAGAGAGATCTATACGCGCTACCTGCGAACGCTCATCCCGCTCGTCAAGGACCACCCCGCACTGCACTCGATTTGCCTGAGCAATGAGCCTCAATACGACAAGCACCAAGCCGACCCTGCACGCGTGCCGCTTTGGCATCAATACATCGCGTCTACGCACGGGGACATCGGAACTTTGAATGCGCTCTACGGCACCCACTATGACGCCTTCGATCAGGTTCCGGAGACACCACTCAGTTTCAAAGAAAAGCCTGCGGCCCTCTACGATGTTGTCCGCTTCAACCAGGGCCGTTTCGCGGGCTGGCACCAATGGATGGTCGACATCATCCATGAAATGGCACCGAATCTGGAATGCCACGCCAAAGTGATGCCGCTCGTCTGGGATCGCGATTCTGTGTTCTGGGGCACCGACCCGCTTGAGTTCTCCCAGCTTGGCCACATCAACGGCAATGATTGCTACTTCGTACCCAACGATGCGGGATCACCCTGGGCAAGCGACTGGCTGGTTCAGGGGATGTACTACGATCTTCAGCGTTCGATGGCCCAGAACCCTATCTTCAATTCAGAGAACCATCTGATCCTTGATCGCACCGACTTCCATGTCGATGCCAGCCACATCTACACGGGCATCTGGCAGGGGGCTATTCACGGGCAAGGGTCCAGCGCGACCTGGATTTGGGGACGCACTTACGACAAGAAGAGCGACCTGGAGGGTCTTATCCTTCACCGCGCAGCTTGTACTGCCGCCATGAGTCGCAGCGCGCTTGATCTCATGCGCCTCTCGCGCGAGGTGTTCGCATTGCAGAATCAGGTGCCCGAGGTCGCCATCCTCTGGTCCAACGCGGCGCAGGTCCACGATCCATGGGTCACGACGAGCCGCAAGAATGTATATGAGGCGCTCAACTTTCTCGGTGTTCCCATCGGTTTCGTCCACGAGCACCAGCTTGCCACCCATGAAGGGAGCGGCCTCAAGTGCCTGATAGTGGCCGGGGCCGAGGCGGTCACCGCCGAGGGACTCAAAGGCATTCGCGACTTCGTCCAACGTGGCGGAGTAGTCCTGGCTTATGGCGATGGCAACCTGAGTAAGGAAGAATACGGTCGCAGCACCGAGCCACCGGCGTTTGCCCGCGAGATCCCGCGCTCCGAGCGGGGCGAAGAGCTGGCCGAGTTGCTGAAGACCGAGATGCATCGCGCCGGGATCGAGGCGGGCATCGCCATCGTGGACAAACATGGCAGATTGCCCTATGGTGTCGAGTGGCGCTCCGTCGTGCTGGATGGACACACGCTAGTCAACCTCGTCAACTTTTCACGCAAACCCATCAGCGTCAAACTTCCGGACGGTGCATGGCAAGACCTCATCACCCTACAATCGCTCCCCACCGAGATCACGCTTCAACCCGACACACCCGTTCTTGCCAAGGGATGAAATTAGAAGGAAGACAGATGTACCCGCGATCGTTCTATTCGCTATGGAGAAGATTCAGAACACTATTCTTGGCAACTTCGCTTGTGATAATAGCCGCACCCATTACCTGATCTGGCACGAGGGGCAATAAGAACACAATGCCTGTAGAAATCCCTGAGACGAAATACGATAGCAGCAAGACTACGTTGACAGTGCGGAGTCGCAGGCCGTGGGCGAGGCGTCCGATTTGGAAAGTCTTTTTGGTTGTTGCCTGCCTGATCCTGGCACTTTGTTTCGGGTTCATGTGGCTGCTAGGAAGCAATGCCCGGCTAGGTTCGGCATATGCGGCAAAGATTCTCGCCTCGGCGGTATTCATTGCCGGCCGATCCCCGGAATCGGTGCTGTCGGAGGAGTTGGGGTTCATCCCCAGGGTCAATTACCGAATTGATGGAGTTGAGAAAACACTGACGGCATGGACAGCGCCTGACACCAAGGTGACGGCGGTTTTTCGCGATGGTCTTGGGGTTGCACTTGCGCTGGACGGAGATATAGGGGCACTTAAGAAGCAGGCGCGTCCGGACCTCATTCCTGCATTAGGCTCCTTATCGAGGGCCGCATGGCCCATGGGGGATACGCCGTCGGGGCGGTCGCGTCCCTCGGGTATTAACGAAGCGGCACTGGAGTTGGCGGTGGCGCGGATGTTCGAGGAGCCGAACGCCTGGTACAAACGGCGAACGCGCGCGGTCGTAATATTACTCGACGGCGAGATTATCGCGGAACGCTATGGGGAAGGGTTTGACGCCGGACAGAAGTTTCCAGCGTGGTCAATCTCCAAGAGCATCCAGCATGCGCTGTACGGTATCGCGGTTCGGGACAAGAAACTGGCCATCGCGGATCTTGCTCCGATAGCGGAATGGAAAGGGACAGGCGACCCACGCTCCGCGATAACCATAGACATGTTGCTACGCATGAGCAGCGGGCTGAAGTACAACGAGTTCGACTTCCTGCCTCCGGCCGACCTGACCACGATGCTCTATCTCGAGCCGAGTGCCGCTGACTATGCGATTCGTGCACCGCTCGCGCATCCGCCCGATACATCGTGGGCCTACTCGAGTGCCACGGCCAACATCCTCTCGCAAATCCTCCGGCAGGCTTACGGAGATGATGACTACTACCGCCTGCCTTATCGGGCCCTTTTCGCCAAGATCGGAATGCGCAACACCGTCGTTGAGGCCGACCCAGCAGGCACGCTTGTGTTCTCCTCTTATGTCTTCTCAACCGCGCGCGACCTGGCAAGGTTCGGCTTGCTGTATGCACAGGATGGGACCTGGTTGGGCGAGAGAATTTTGCCGGAAGGCTGGACGACCTACGCCCGCACACGGACGCCAACCGCTCCAGAGGGAGAATACGGCGCGCAATGGTGGCTCCCTTCCGACACTGAACGAGCCAAAGCCGAAAAGCGAGGCACCCCGTTGCCCCCGGATACTTTCTTCGGGGAAGGCTTCGAGGGCCAGAAGCTCTTTGTGATCCCCTCGCGCAAACTGGTTATCCTCCGGCTGGGCCTCGCCTACCTCTCCGCGCACTCCTCGTACGATTATGTATACGAAATATTGGACGCTGTTGCATCACGGTGACGTAAGACCTGGCCGAGGCACCGCAGGTATCGGGAGTGGACCGGACGGATCCCTAATCGCCCGGCGCGCTCCGGGCGGGGCAAAGGCCTCTACCTACTCCTGGCAAGCCAAGCACTTTTTCGGACACTCCTGCCAAGTAACGCATGGTCGCCAGCGATGATCTGCGGCGGTGTCAACGGCGACCAAGCGTTACCTGCAGTTCAAGGATGTTATGTCGCTGCACAGACGCTAGAACTTTAACTCAAACCCCGCATACACAAAATCGATGTCTTGCTAGAGATTGGTGGTGGCGATGAATTGCCCGCAACAGAAGTGGGCGTAGCCGAGTAGCGCGGAGGTGTAGCGCGTGAATTGACATCCCCTTAAAAACTAGGAGTAGGGCGCGGTCACCGTCGTGTGCGAATGAATTTTCTTCGATACATCTTTTCTCCAGCTCATCTAATCACGCAATGAAGTGCCCGCATTTCTGGGAGTGAAGAATATTACTATCAGGCCCAGGGCATAGATGAGGGCGCAGAGGCTGCCCACGCGGGGATAGTCTCCGCCCAACGATGCAAAGAGCAGGCCTGCGAAGAGGACACCTCCGGCCGTGGCGAAGCGTCCGGCGTTGTAGGCGAGTCCCGTGCCGGTAGCGCGCACATGCGTGGGAAAAAGCTCCGGGAGGTAGAGCGCCAGCCAGCCGAAGAAAAGCGTGGAGACGAAGCCTTGGGCGAATACGACCGGGTGGAAGCTCGGCTGCAACGGTGCGGTGAGTTGGAACATGGCGATGGTGAGCGCCGTGGCGCCGATGCTGATGAGGGTGTAGCTCCTGCGACGTCCAAGGGCACTGGCAAGCTGTGCGCCGGTGAAGCTGCCGAGGGTAGCACCCAATGCCCACCAGCCTTGGGTGGCGGCCTTGTAGCCCGGGGCTAGGGTTCCTGCAACAGAATCGGCCCAGGGGATCATCCATTTGCTTGCGGCCCACGCGCCGACCATCGGAATCGCGCTGATCGCAATCGCCAGCAGGGTGATGCGCAGAAGGTCCTCTTGGAAGAGCTCGCGAAGCGGCGGGGAAGGACGTTTGGGGGCGTTGCGTGCGGCGAGCCAAGCCGGTGACTCTGGTACCGCAATGAGCACGAAAATGCCAAGTACCGCGGGGAATCCGGCAAAATGAAAAATCCATTTCCATGATTCAGGCGTAATGGGCCAAAGTCGTGCAAGCTGGGAAAGCAGGAGAATGCCTGCATTCAAACCCGCACTCATGAGCCCCGATACCCATGGGCGGGAAGCATTCGGCCAGCTCTCGGAGACCAACGCGATGCCGTTCGGCCAGACTCCGCCGACGCCGAGTCCGACCAGGAAGCGCAACACAAGCATCTGCTCTTGTGTGTGCACCCAGGCTCCCATGCCTGCAAACACAGAGTAAAACAAGATACTCACACCGAGGGCGCGCGTGCGGCCGATGCGGTCGCCGAGGTTGCCCAGCGCAATGCCGCCGATCGCCGCGCCGAGCATGAGTGCCGCAGTGTAGCGCGCGAACCAGTCCCCGCCGAGCGCGGGCGTGAACCCCTCACCGAGGAGTCCTTTCGTAACGGAGATGGAGGCGATCGGCATAAGGCCGAGTTCGACGCCGTCGAAAAGCAGCCCGAGAAAGGCGGCCCCAAGAACGACCCGGCGTTTCAGTGGAGACAGAGTCGGCGCGTTCATGAGCACACGGCTTTCAAGGCCTCGACATAGGCCTTCATCCAGGCCGCGCATTCACGCTTGTAGCGACAGCAGTAGAGGTTGCCCGATACCACAAGCGACTGATCGACATAGATTGCGCCGACGACTTCTACGTCGAACTTGCAGCGCGGGATGGTCGTCACTTCGCGCCCTTGGAGGACTCCCGCCGTCGCAAGAATCTCGACGCCGTGGCAAATGGACGCCACGGGTTTTTGTTTGGCAAAAAAGGAGCGGACGATCCGGAGCAGGTGCTCATCGTAGCGCAGGAATTCCGGGGCGCGCCCTCCGGGAAGCACGAGACCAATGTACTCGTCAGGATCCACGTCGGCAAAGGCAATGTCGGAAACCAAAGTGTAACCCGGCATCTCCACGGTGATGTCCCACCCCGGATCATGTTCGTGCTGGACGAGATGATAGCTTCGCTTCGCAGGTGCCGCCAGCACCGCATGGAAGTCTTCGCTGAGGCGATAGTAAGGCACCAGCGTATCGATCACTTCCGCGCCATCGCCGATCACGACCAGTACTTTTTTCATGGTCTTCCCTTCCGAAGATCGTAGGCCTTGAAAATCGCGGCATTATCGAGATCACCAAAACCCGCGTCGATCAGTTCCTGGAGCAAGTGGGCGTGCGTATCGGTGACGGGAACCCTCGCCCCAAGGTCTTGCGCCCAATGCCGAATCAGTTCCACGTCCTTGAAATGCTGTCCCAGGCGCGCAACAGGTGGTTCATAAGCCGCACGCAGCATCATCGGGCCTTTTACCTCCATCACGCGGCTGTAGGTCTCGCCGGAGCGAAGGATTTCCAACATCAGTCCAAGGTCCAGATTAGCCTGCCTCGCAAGCCCAAGCGCCTCCGCCAAAGCAAGACGGTTCAGGCCAAAAACCAGATTGACCACCAGCTTTGCTTCGAGTCCGCGCCCAGGAGCACCGAGAAAGTACTGCGCCTTGCTGAATGCGCTGAGCATGTGCCCATAGGTGCCCGCGTCGGCAGAGCGGTCGCCGACCAGCGCGATGGCCTGACCATCGGCAATGACCTTGCTCGATCCCGAGAGCGCGGCATCAATAAGGCGGATGCCGCCGGGTGCGAGTCGTTCATGGTCTTCGGTGAGGTCGCTGGGACGTCCCGTGGAAGTGTCGATCAACGTCGTTCCGGGTCTAAGTGCTCCGAGAAGATTCTGCTCGCCGAACAAGAGACTCCTGCGGCTCGCGGAATCGAAGAGACTCAGCAGCATGACGCCCGAACGCGCGCCCAC
The DNA here is from genome assembly GCA_044359155.1 of Candidatus Hydrogenedentales bacterium. Taxonomy (GTDB): domain Bacteria; phylum Hydrogenedentota; class Hydrogenedentia; order Hydrogenedentales; family JAEUWI01; genus WGMK01. The sequence continues at coordinate 7,040 of JBIKMR010000112.1, forward strand.
TTCGCGCGCATCCACTCCAATTCCCACGCCGAAGCCTTCCGCAGCACGACAGGCTTCTTTCGACAAGTCGAAGCCAAGCACCTTGTGTCCAGCCTGGAGCAGCCGTCGGGCGATTGACTTCCCAACGAGACCCAAGCCTATCAGGCCTATGGGCTCGGCTTCAGTGCTTGCTTGCATGGAGAAGCTCGGTGAAGCGTTGGTATTTGCCCGCTGCATCCGGCGGACTACCGCCCGCGTTGCTGAAGACATACACCCCGAATTCGAGTTGCAGGGTCTTGCCAGGTTCCACGACCGTCTTGTCGGGGGGTGCATCGGGATCTTCTGGCGCGGTCATGGATTTCTTAGCAAAGGGATTTGCCACTACCAGGCCATAGTCCCGGCTGTGAAACCACGATGCCCGAAAGTTAGATGGACCAGGCATAAGCACGATGCCCGCCGTCTCGCCCTTCGAGGGGCCGTAGGCGGAACACCAAAGGGCCGATTTGCCCCAGGTTCCGGCCTCGTTCACCCCGCCATTGCTGTTCAGGATAGAGCCGCCTCGCTTCACACTAATGCCAGTGGCAAGGCGCACCCCAAACCCCATCTCTTCCTGATCGCCGAACACAATGGGCTCGTCTTTGGCCGTAAATGTTGAACGCGAGAAGAGGAAGTAGCCGTCATGGTCCGCCACCACGGTGTAGTCACAGACTTCATCTGCAAGCATTTTCGCAGGAACCTCCAGTGTCTCATAGGAATTGCTCACGCGAAACCCCGCGAGAAACTGGTCTTTGCGCGGTACTACCTTGAAGTCGACGTGACGGACACGCGACTTCAGACGCCAAACATCCGCGCCGCTGACGTCGCCAAAGGCAAGCCAGAGCCCCGGATGAAAGGTCGCGTGGTCATCGTTTCCCTTGTCCAGAACCGCGTCTGGAGGATGGGAGCGCGTCACGGGTGTCCCGTCGAGCGCGCACACATTCGCAAAGTAGGGGCGCGTGATAACGGCATCATCCCAGACATAGGTCGCCACCAGTTGTGGACCTATGTTGATATCCACGTGTCCACCCGCAGGCGTAAGACTTACTTTGAGTAGTTCCGCTGATGCAAGCGTGCTCAGTCCCACGATGCAAGTAAGCAAAAGTATAATCCGCATTGAAATTTCTTCCCGTTCGATGTTCCGGTGAATTCCTTTGATTCCGGATATGCCGCAAAGAGTAATCCGCTCGGTTCTGTTTCATATCATCGGCGTGCGACGCTGCTTGACGGCACAATTACCGTCATTGAACTGTGCCAGCACCTATAGGCGAAAGCTGAACCGCCTCAGGCAATTTCGGGTAGTTCGTAACCTTTACGATACGAGCGAGAAAAGAGTTTCTGGGCTTCGGGATCATCAATACAAGTCCACTGCTTCGGATCGATCTTTAGTTTCCGGTTCACACGCGTCGCGATGTTACCAAGGTGACACAACGCCGTGGAGATGGCACCTTCCGCGATCCCGCCGTTTAGTCCCGCCGGGTTGCCGGACTTAACGCAGTCGATAAAGTTACTCATGTGGTCACTCACGCTGGCATATGGTCCGAGGTGCTTCTTTTCCTCACCGATGAGGGTAACATCGACGCCATCGCGGCCGATTTCAAGTTTACCTTTGTCGCCGTAAAACACCACCCCATTGTCGAGACCTTCGAGAGCGTAATCGGTCCAGAGCCTCATTTCATACACCAGATAGCAGTGGTCATATTCGAATGTCACCATCTGCGTATCGGGCGTCTCATGGTCATCGTCGTAGAAGAGTTGACCACCGGATGCACTGACCGCGTTGGGGAGGCCAACGCCGAGGCCCCAGCGCGCTTGATCGATCTGGTGAATGCCATCGTTGGCAATGTCGCCGCAGCCGAAGTCCCAGCACCAATGCCACTGATAGTGCCACCGATTCATGGTGAATGGCCGTTTGGGTGCCGGGCCCAGCCAGAGATCGTAATCAACACCGGCGGGCGGATTACTTTCTGTTGCGCGGCCAATCGGTTCCCGTAGCTGGTGATTGATGGCCTTGGCCATTCTGACCTTTCCGATGCCACCGTCGCGCATGAACGCCACGGCTTGTTTGATTGACTCCGCGCTGCGGCCCTGTGTTCCCTGTTGCACACACTTCCCGCTCTTTGCCGCGGCCTCTTTCAGGAGGATGGCCTCGTGAATATTGTGGGCACAAGGTTTTTCCACATACACATGTTTGCCAGCCTTTAGCGCGGCGAGCGCGACTGGCGTGTGCCAGTGATCGGGCGTGGCGATGCTAACGCTGTCGATGCCCGGATTTTCCAGAAGCCGCCGGAAATCAGCGAATTGCTTGGCCGTCTCCACTACAGGCAGTTTTTGGACCGTCCTCTCCAATTGCGCCGGATCGACATCGCAGAATGCGACAACTTCACAATCCGGAAGCGCCGCGAAGGTCTTCACGTGCTGTTTGCCTTGTCCACCGACCCCTATCACGGCGTGTCGTATGCGCCCGTTCTCGGCGGCCCGGGCTGTGCCGCCAATCGCGGGAAGCAATAGACCCGCAAGCATGCCCGTCCCGGCAGTCTCCATAAATTTCCTACGACTTGTTTTGCTCATAGAAACCTCTCCACTCGCGAACTCATTGTCGCTTTCCTCGTACTCGCCGCCATCTGGGGCCTCGCCAAGTGAGGCTTTATGACGGCTTGAACCGGGGCCGATTATGCTCATGATCACATGAGCAAGCAAACCTTGATTCGTATTCAGGTGAACCCCGGTCCTGAAGCAAATCGGGGCCGTTGCCACTCTGTTTGCGCTAAAGTTGGCGCCACAACGTTCAAGCAGATTCCGCCACCAGTTGCCTGCAAGTGCAGATGAAGTTATTGGCTTTCCAGCCTTTTTCGTGCGACATTTCCAAAATCTAATTTCGTCGTCAGATGTGCGACGAACTCATCCCCGGCGAACCCGACGGTCTACTGACGGGCCGCGGGACTATGCCTGTGGGGATACGTGGTCGGAAGGTGCCGGATGCCCCGCGCGCCTTCCCTACGCCCGCTAAACTACCCGCTTCGGCACCACCGCCGAGGGCTTCTGCCTCAACAAAGTGATCGTGCTGGCAATGGTAGGCTGAGGATCTCCCCAAAAATGTCCACACTCACGGGGGCGGGTATCTATTGTGCAGTAAGATGAGGAGCCCGCGACGCTTCACTGGCCAAACAATTCCGATGCTGCACTGGTGCGACGGGCGCTGTCCGAGCGACAGACGTATTTCGCGATCGATACATACCAGCCATTGCACAACACATTCGCAAAGACTACTCTTCGCGAAGCCGGTTTCAAGCCTACCGCGCGTCCACAGGCACGGTCAATCCACAGGGTTGGGATAGCGACTTGCTCTCATGATGCCTTTGGTGTGCACAAGACAATCGCTGATCCGTAGCAAAACACACTCGCGGCGGTTTGTGCAGTAAAAACGAGGTAATTCGGGCCAAATCGGCAGACGATTCGGCAGAAATCAATACAGCGATGCACAGGTGGGGTCGGGGGACTTTTGGGGCGAATCGCCGGGGAAGCAGACCCGGCACGGGTGGTGGGCCTTCGGGCAGTGGTGTCAATGGCGGCCAAGAAGTGCAGCAGGTGGACTATGCCGATGCTCGATATGGTCAAATCGATGCTGAAACACCAGCGCTTACATTTCCGTACAACTCACGCGCTGGCTTCAATTCTTGCCCACTTTTTTAGTTTTTTTTGTGCTATTGTAAGTTTGTTGCATCTGAGCGGAATGTTGTCTGCTGGCCGTCAGGCGAAACCCAATCGAATGCCATTCCGTCGCGAGATTGCCCGCGCGGGAACTCGATATAGCCTCGGAGCTTCACAAAGGGAGGTTTTTCAATGCTTTTCCAATTTCGTACTGTTGCGCTAATACTCTTCATAGCGGCTCTTATTTTGGGCGCGACTGCTGGTGCTTCGGAGTTCTCGTTCGAGATTGAGGGGGTAACGCAAGGCGGGATACACACGGTCGACGGCCTTGACTCGGTGATCATCGACGACATCATCTTCGATTATCATGAGGCTTCTGCTGCTGAAATTCTTGCAATGGTGGTCGGTGCCGACTTTGACGACCGTCGGATGGCGCGCGAAGCCTTGAAGAATGGATACCGCGTCTACCGTCCTGGAAGGCCAATCTATGGCAACGTGACATTTAAGGTCAGCCGGGACTACGCGCACACCCCCGAATTTAGCGACTGGTTCAAGACCGTGACTGATGGCTTGGTCAAACACAGGACCTGTACCGTATCCAGTATGAACGACCAGCATGAGGTGGCCTCGCAGATTCACCTTTTCGGTTGCTGGCCCAAGGAATACCACCCCGCCGCGGCAGACGGTACGGCGGGTCCGCAACTTGATGAATTCGTTTGCGGCATCGGGAGCATCTCGATTGACGGGGAGGAGAATCCCGCCGCGGTGAAAAGCCCTACCTTTCGCGTGGGCATCCCTGACGACAATGGCGTGATCGTCCAAGAGTATTCGGACGACACATGGGGCGGTGGCGAATTGGAGCTTATCCAGCCGTGGCCCTTCCGCGACGCGAAGTTTCACACTAGCGCTCCGGGCTATAAGTCCGTGGGTGAGATTACGCTGCGTACCCGCGGGATTACCAAGAGCAAGGCATTTTTCAAATGGGCTTTCAATGCGGCCAATCGCAAGCCCTGGAAAAGCCCCCTGACGATCACGGAGTTGCTGAGGGTGAACGGCGCGGTGAAGGACGGCAAACAGTACATCTACTACGATTGCTTTCCAACACGTGTTATTTTTCCAGACTTTAACAAGGATTCGTCCGTAGTGTCAGGACCTACCCTCAACATCAAGGCTTCTCGGGTAAATATTAACTGAGGACTTCGGTAGACCTTCGCGATGGTCCTGTGCGTCGCCGACCACAAACGAAAAGGCTTAGCGATCTTCATGTCCTCGGTCAAGGCCCGGAGGTTTTCTTGCCGCGCGCTGAAATGACCAAGTGCCAGTGCCCGTTTGCCACTTGCCTTGACTGATCACCGGCTACGCTTTTCTAGCAGCGACACGATTGATCCTTAGTCTGGCGTTCAACTCGCCCAGCAAGAGTTAGGATTGTGGTTACGGGGTTCCTACGGGGTTCCCGCTTATCCCAAGGGTTCTGCGCCGCCCGATGCGTGTGAGAAAAACTACCGACACGTCCGGGGATTCGGCGTGGGATTCCGGGAGGCCAGTGTAGTCCATACCTTCTGGAATTACTGGACTTGGGCTGCGCGCGCGGTGGTGGACGCCGCAGCCGGGAAGGAAGAATAATGGCGGAGAGGCAGAGATTCGAACTCTGGAACGGGTTGCCCCGTCAACGGCTTTCGAGACCGCCTCCTTCAACCACTCGGACACCTCTCCGCAGGAGGACGTGGATTGTAGCAAATGTGAACGGCGCGAACCAACCCGGATTCGTGGCTTATGGCGGGGTAATTGTGTAGAGCCGGTAGCCCAGGCGGAG
>JBIKMR010000113.1:0-12502 GCA_044359155.1 Candidatus Hydrogenedentales bacterium
TGCTGGGGGTGCCGGTGTATTTTGGCGACCAGTGGCTGGGCATTGACCCCAAGGCCGAGGTGTTGCCGCTGTGGTATGGTGCGTATTCTTCCGCACAAGACTTGTTGCTGGTGGTGGGCTCGACCGCATTGCAGACGTGGTGCTTCACCCTGATCGGGCGCGACATGGATCGTCCCTTGTGGAAGTGCGAATCCCTGCGCGATGGCTTCCAGCGTTTCTTCATCATCTGGCTGCTGATCAACCTGATCAGCGTCGCCTTGTCCCACGCGCAGGTGACGGCGGCAAAGGCGGAGGTGGTTGACCTCGTCGCCCTGTTCGAGACCATCATCCTCGTTGGCATGGTGGTGCTGCCGATAATCGGCGCGTGCCTCATGTACCTGGGCGGACTGGCATGGGATCGCATGGGCGACGCGCTGGCCCCCGTGGTGCGCTATCCGTCGCTCACCTTGCAGGCCGTGCTGTTTCATGTGCTGGCCTATTTGCTGCGCGGGGTGATCATCTTTAGCCCCATCATCCCCGAGGCGCACGCCTCCTTGGTACTCTGCCTACTCATGGCGCCCTTCGCCTTGCTCGACCTGCTGGGATTTGCCGCCATGTGGCGCGTGTGCATTCACTATCGCGACCACGGCCACCAGTTGGAATCAGACCCCTACGACTTCTAATCGGAGTATACGCATGGAATTCTCGCTCGCCTATGGCGACGACACGATAAGCGCAGAGATACCCTGGGGGCGCTGCCTTGGCACGCTGGACATTGGCCATGCCCCCGCGCTGGCCGACCCGGAAGACGCGCTCGACCGTGGCATGGCGCAGCCCATTGGCCTGAGCGGCAGCCTCTACGAAACCTTCGCCCCCGGCCAGCGCGTGCTCATCGTGGTGTCCGATTCCTTCCGCTACACCGGCATAGAAAAGGTGCTGCCGCGCCTGCTGTGCCGGCTGGCAGAGCGTGGCGTGGCGGAGGAGGACATCGAGTTTCTCGTTGCCACAGGAACGCATCGCGGCCCGACGGAAGAAGAGGCCGCGAAGATTCTCGGCAAGGACATCTACCCGCACTTCGCCAGCCGGATGCACACGCACGAACCCTTCGATCTCGACAAGAACCGGCTGGTGGGCACCACCTCGCGCGGCACGCCCGTGTGGGTGAACTACCGCCTGCTTGATGCGGACCGCGTGCTGGTCACCGGCTCTGTCATCCTGCATTACTTCGGTGGCTTCGGCGGCGGGCGCAAGTCCGTGGTGCCGGGCTGCGCGGCAGAGCCCACCATAGCCGCCAACCACGCCCGCAACCTGCACCCCACCGAGAACGCGCTCAACCCGGCGGTGCGCATCGGCACGCTGGACGGCAACCCCGTGGCGGAAGACATGCTTGAGGCGGCAAAGTTCGTACGGGTAGACGGCATCATCAACACCGTGCTGAACCGCAACAACGAAATCGCCGGGCTTTACGTGGGCGACATGGACGCCGCCCACCGCGAAGCCTGCGCCTTTGCCCACGACATGTACTGCGTGCAAATACCCGAACAGGCCGACCTCGTCCTCGCCACCGGCGGCAAGGCCAAGAACTTCATCCAGAGCCACAAGGCCCTCTTCAACGCCTACCAGGCCATGAAGCCCGGCGGCAGGATGCTCTTCGCCGCGCGCGCGCAAGAAGGCTACGGCGGCAACAAGTTTCAGCAATGGCTCGACCTGCGCACCTGCGACGCCGTCATCGAGCAACTGCGCAAGAACGCCGAGATCAACGGCCAGACCGCGCTCTCCACCCTGGAGAAAGCCCCCAGCGCCGTCATGGTCTCCGACCTCACCGAAGAACAAGTCACCCGCCTCGGCGCACGCAAAGCCGCCACCCTCGATGCCGCCCTAGAACAACTCCGCAGCGAACTCACCGCAAACGGCGTCGACAACCCCACCTACTACTACATGCCCTCCGCCCCGTACACGGTGCCGGTGCTGACGTAGATGTTGTTTCTCGTTACACCGCTCAGCGGTGTAACGCATCTCCCGCCGCTCCTGCGGCGAGAGGTGGAGTGCAGTCCTTCACCCCGCAGCAATGCGGGTTGCTTACGCAGCTTGCAAGTCCAAAGGGTACTCTGCGATGCGGGAGCCACGCCTGAGGCGGACAAGCGCCGCGAGAGGCATTACACCGGGTGACCGGTGTAACGAGGGTTCTTAGGTAGGGTCCCTGTCCTCAGAGACCTCTTAACCACGAAGCCCCGCGCTTCGATTCCACGAGGGCGCTGGGGACATCGCCCCTACCAAAAGGCTACCTGCCCCGTTGTCGGTGCCCCCATTGCCCGCCCTTCCGGGGGCGTGTTATCCTACGCAGTGCGCATATTCCTTGTATTGCGTCACGATTTTCCGCCCCGGCGGTGTACTTCATTGGAAACCTTTCAGTCATGGCCATTCGCGTAGAGAACGTAAACGTGGCGGGCATTCGCCCGCTGACCACGCCGCACCAGTTGAAGCGGGCGCTGCCCGCGCCGGAGTCGGTGACGGACATGATCGCGTCGTCACGCGCGGCGATTGCGGACATCATCGAGGGGCGCGACCCGCGTTTCCTGATCATCTGCGGGCCCTGCTCAATTCATGATCCCGCCGCCGCTTACGAGTATGCGGCGCGGCTGGCGCCGTTGGCGGCGGAATTGCAGGACCGTCTGTTCGTGGTGATGCGCACGTATTTCGAGAAGCCCCGCACGACGGTGGGGTGGAAGGGCCTTATCAACGATCCGCACCTGGACGGCAGCAACGACATTGCCGCCGGGCTGACCAAGGCGCGCGAGGTGTTGCTGGGGGTGTGCGAGCTGGGCCTGCCCACGGCGACCGAGATGCTGGACCCCATCGTTCCGCAATACATCAGCGACCTGGTGGCGTGGGCATCCATCGGCGCGCGCACCACGGAATCGCAGACGCACCGGGAAATGGCCAGCGGCCTGTCCATGCCGGTGGGTTTCAAGAACAGCACCGACGGTAACTCGCTGATCGCCGTTCAGGCGATGCTATCCGCCCGCAGCAGCCACCATTTTCTAGGCATAGACGACCACGGCTGCACCGCCATTGTGGAAACCACGGGCAACAACTGGGGCCATCTGATACTTCGCGGCGGTTCGGCTGGCCCCAACTATGACGCTGCCAGCGTGGCCGCTGCTGCCGCACTGCTAGAGAAGTCTGGCCTGCCTGCGCGCTTGGTGGTGGATTGCAGCCATGCCAACAGCGGTAAAGACCCAGCCCGCCAACCCACCGTGTTGGCAGACGTGGTGGCGCAACGCGCCGCTGGGCAATCTGCCCTTGCCGGGGCGATGCTGGAAAGCTACTTGGTGGCTGGGCGACAAGACCTTAGCGCCAACCTGACCTACGGCCAAAGCGTCACTGATGGCTGCCTGGGTTGGGACGAAACGGAGACCGCCCTGCGGGATACCTATGCCGCGTTGGAAGGCATCGCGCTGGCTGCGGTGTAGGAGTCGGTGCTGCGAACTGCCCCCTCATCCTAACCCTCTCCCCCGAAGCGGGGGCGAGGGGACAAGAGGGAGACCTTCGGTCGTGGGAGTGGCGCGGTCAGAAACCACGCCACAACAAAGGTCCTATCGGACCTATCCCCTCGTTGCCCAATACCCGCCGCGTGCGTGGTCGTATTGGGCTTCGTGCCCGCGCGCGGTGTCGTCAATCACCCCATCCCGATAAACCTCCCGCCCCATCACCCAGGTGCGCACGGGCCAGCCGGTGAGGGTGGTGCCGTCCCACGGGCTCCACTTGCACTTGGTTTCCTGTTCCTCGTTGCGGATGGTGCGCGACAGCTTCATATCCACCAGCACGAGGTCGGCGTCATACCCCTCAGCGATGCGGCCCTTGCCCACGATGTCCCACACGCGGGCGGGCGCATCGCACATCCAATGGGCCACGTTGTCCAGCGTGCAGCGGCCTTGGTTTACCTGGTCGAGCATCAGCGCCATAACATTCTCCACCGCAGGTACTCCCGAGGGGGACTTGGGATAGGGCTGCGCCTTTTCCTCCAGCGTGTGTGGGGCGTGGTCCGTGGCCACCACCTGTATCGTGTCGTCCAGCAGGGCAGCCCAGATTGCCTCGGTGTCTTCACGGTATTTCACGGAGGGGTTCATCTGCACCAGCGACCCCAGCCGTGCGTAGTCGTCCACGGTGAAGAACAGGTGGTGCGGGCAGGCCTCGGCGGTGATCAGGTTGGCGTGGTTGCCCAGGATGGGCAGCTCGCCCGCCGTGGAAACATGCAGCACGTGGAAGCGGTGCTTGTGTCGGCGGGCCAGATCGGTGGCGCGCTGCGTGGCGATGATGGCCGCCGCATAGTCGCGAATGCGGCTGTGGTCGGCGTAGTCCTTGCCGCCGTCCAGCCGTTCGGTGTTGGCGCGCACGGTGGATTCGTCCTCGCAGTGCGCGCAGATGGGCAGGGTGGTTTCCGCGAAGATGCGCTCGAGCGCGGCCTGCTCATCCACCAGCAATGACCCCGTGCTGGAACCAAGGAATATCTTGATGCCCGAAACGCGCGTGGCCGTGCGCAGGTCTTCGACATTGTCCGGCGTGGCCCCAATGTAGAAGCCATAGTTGACGATGGACTTGCCCGCCGCCAGCGCCAGCTTCTCGTTGATGCGTTCCTGCGTGATGGCGTTGGGGTTGGTGTTGGGCATTTCGAGGTAGGTGGTCACCCCGCCCTTGGCGCAGGCGCGGCTGGCGGTGTGCAGGTCTTCCTTGTGCGTGAGCCCCGGCTCGCGGAAATGCACCTGGTCGTCTATCGCACCCGGCAGCAAGTGCAGCCCGGTGGCATCCACCACCTCATCCGCATGGGTGGAAGCGGGTACGTCGATGGCGGCGATGGTGTTGTTTTCTATCAGCACATGCACTGCCGCCTGACCGTTGGGCAGCACAACCGTGGCGTTGCGAATGAGCGTCTTCATCGGGTCAAGTCCTCGTCTTTAATTGGCGGTGTTTTCCAGATGCGCCTTGGGCTCGGTGTTTTCCAAGTGCGCCTTCAGCGCGGCAGCGGCAGATAGCGCGACAGCCTTGTCCTTCACGGCAGTAACCCCGGCAACGTCTTTGCCCAAGGTGAAGACGATGTCGAAGTAGCCGCCGCCTGCGTCGCCCACCAGCATGGGACCTGCCTCGGTCTCGACGGTCTCCGCCTTGCTGCCGTAGGCGGAGAGGTATTTCTCATACGCGGCGATGGCTTGGGTTGCAGCGGCGTCGCTGTCTTGGCGCGACACGAAGTGGGTAATCGGCGCGCCGCCTATCGTCACCTCGCAGGTGAAAGTGTTCTTGAGAAAGTCGAGGCTCATGGCGTCGACCTTGAAGTACTTCAGCGAATCCTTCACGCGGTTCTCGGCGGGCAGGGCGGTGTCTCCCCAGAGCGCGGCAGGGTCGTCGGCCAGGCGCTGCGCCAACTTGGTGCCCATGGTGTGCTGCGCCAGCTTGATGGCGTCGTCCTCCGCGCTGCCGATGAAGGTGGCGTAATAGCGCCCCTTGCGGAAGAACAAGTCGGTGTCGGTGCGGTAGCCTTCCGTGCCCACCTTCATGGGTTCCGATTCTTCCCACCGCTCAACGGCATACACCCCGAAGGCCCCGAGTGGGGTGGCCATGTCGTAAAGAAAAACGTCGATGGTTTTGTCTGGGTCTGCCGCGTTGGTAAGCCCCAGCCACGTCATGCCAATCACGCCGTAAGACATGAACAACTCGCTGCGCCCGTTGATCTTGCCGTACATGTTGATGTGGGTATACCGCTCCACCCCGCCCTGCGGGGTCCACCCCTCGATGGCTAGGGACTCCAGCGCGGCGGCAATCGTGTTCGTCTGCGTCAACATCTCCGGCGTCAGTTGCGATGCGTCATATCCGTCCGCCACGAATTCTTCTGCGTGGGAAGGGAGGACGAGGAGGGATAGGGACAGGAGAAGTAAGAGTAGTAGGCGCATCGTTCAGGCTCCGTGGTAATCCGTAGAGTAGGTCGGCAGATTATACACGCCTCGCCGCAGGAGCGGTGAAACAAGGGGGGATGCATTAAACGAAGCTTGGTTAGTTTAACCTCTTCCGAATCCAGGCGGGATTTCTGCGGCAGTCGAGCACGGCACACACAATCAGGGTGCCCTCTTCTAACTGATAATACACCGCGAATGGAAAGCGCTTTGAGATGACCCGGTGATACATGCCATAGAAAATCGGGTGAACGCCTGCATACAAGACAAGCGAGTCAATCTCTGAAAAGAGCGTATCCAAAAAGTAGGAGCCAACGCCCTTGGATTGCTTCTCGTAGAACTTGTATCCGGCAAGCAAATCCCGGTGGGCCGACGGAAGGATTTTCAGCTTCACTCAATCGCTGCCCTGATGCTGCGCTTGGCGGCTTCCCAATCTTCGGGAATCTCTTCACCTCGCGCGACTGCGGCTGCCCGCTCTGCCAGTACTTCCCCGTGCCACTCAGGCGAAGCGGGTTCCTCAGCGCGGCTGCACAAGTCTGCCCATAGCAACTCCATGGTCTGGAGCTTTTCTTCCACGGACATGGTTTCCAAGGGTAAGTGAACCATCGCGCTTGGCTCCTCTGGTGTAGCACGGATCATTGTCTCGGCAAGTCTACGCCATGGATTCTACCAAATATCATGCCCAATACGATGGTGCTTCAAGGCACCCCCTTATCCAGTGGTGCCGGGCGTCTCGCCCGGCATTCGTGACATTGTGGCGGGCGAGACGCCCGCCGCCACTACGCCAATGATAGGGCCATTACCCCCCGCCCAGCGCATCAAGCGACTCCAGGGTGGTGATCATTTCCTCGCTCATGGGGAATTCGCCGGGGTAGTCGATGTATTCCACATGCCCGTCGAGATACCCCACGCACCCGCCGCTGTATGTGGGCTCGTAATTGCCGGGGCGTTCGATGAAGACGACTGTGCAGGCGGCATCGGCAATTTCGGATGGTGTGGCGTTGGGGTTCAAATCAGGGTCTTGCAAACGTGGAAGCACGGGGGGATTGCTGCCCGGACAAACCAGATCGCCCTCGAAGCCAAGCTGGTGCTCCACGTGGTGGCGGTACCCTGCTGCGAATGCCCGAGCTTCGTCCTCGTTGCGAACGCGGTAGGCCAAGTACCAGAAGCTATGGTCGTCGATCAGGTTTGGATCGTATTCATAGGCGAGCGGGTCACGTTCATGGAATTGCCGTAGCGGAGTATCCTTGTCGAACTCAGCGGTCACCTTACCGCTATTCACCCCATACTCCTGGAACATCACCATGCGTTCAAACATCAACCGGCCCGGTTCAGGATCGTAAGGAGGCCATCCGCCGTTATGTTCCTTGGCGTAAAATTCCGCAGGAATTCGTATGTCACTAACATCATTCATTCCCGTTGAGCGGCGTGTCGTATCTCTCAACTTGACCACGGCCTGGCAACCTATCACCCCAACGGCGAATACAATGACGAATACAACGACGAGGAATAGCATACAGCCCTTGAGACGGCTACCGGTTGTCGGTGTGCTCATGCACGCGGTCTGCAGCGCATCCCCGCGAGCATTTCCTCTGCGGGGCGATCCAGCTTGAGGCAGCCCCAGACCGCATCGACCGGGCTAGTGCTGGCTTCGACGCCCATGCCAACTTATCCCGCCACGGGGGCGGCGTGTTGGTGGGCTTCCACCCCTTGCTCGGGGTATTCATCGCGGATGATGAGCAGGTCGTCGAGGCAGGCGAAGAAGATATCGACGAGGCGGGGGTCGAAGTGTTGGCCGCGTTGTTCGCGGAAGTACTCGAGTATTTTGTCGAGTTCCCAAGCGTGCTTGTACACGCGCTCAGTGCCGAGTGCGTCGAAGACGTCGGCAATGCTGGTGATGCGGCCGTAGATGTGGATGCTCTCGCCGCTCAGGCCGCGCGGGTAGCCGGTGCCGTCGTATTTTTCCTGGTGCTCGTGCGCCACGATGGCGGCGGTGCGTAGCACCACGCCCTTCGAATTCTTGAGCATGTCATAGCCCAGTTGCGCGTGGGTCTTCATCACGTCGAATTCTTCCGGCAACAGCTTGCCGGGCTTGTTGAGTATGGCGTCGGGAATGCCCACCTTGCCCACGTCGTGCAGCGGGCTGGCCATGCGAAGCACTTCAGCCTCGGCGGGCATCAGCCCGTATTGCAACGCAAGGAAGCGAGAGTATTCGGCCACGCGCTTCACGTGCTGGCCGGTTTCCTTCGAGCGTGTTTCCACGATTTCACCCAAGGTGTACACGACTTCCCGCTGGTTCTCCTCGATGTCCCGAATCAGGCGCACGTTCTCGAGCGCCGCCGCCGCGTGGTTGGCCACGATACTCAGGGCCTTGAGGTCGGTGTCGGTGAACACGCCGCCACCGCGCTTGCCGGTGGCATTGAGCACGGCCATCACCTTGGGCAGCCCCTGGTTGGCCAACATGCGGGGGTCCATTGCGGAAGACTTGCGCTCGAGCGGCACGGACATGAAGGTGCCGCCCTGGAACTTGCGCGACAGGTTCTCAATGTTGACGCTCTTGCCGGGCTCGCCCACCATCAAGGGGCGCACGTTCTGCGCCACCCAGCCGGAGATCGAGTTCTCGATATTGACGGTGCGGTTCACCGTGTCAGTATTCAGGCCACGACTCTCGACGAGTTCGAGGGTGTCGCCCGCCTCGGCCACCATCATGACGGAACCGGAGTCCGCGCCAACGCGGTCGAGCGCGGCGTCGAGGATGTAGGAGAGCAGGGCGGACTCGTCGCGGATAGAGGCGATCTTTTCGGAGATGTTGAACAGGTCGGTGATCTCGCGCAGGCGCGCGTTTTCACTGGTCAGGCGCGAGCGTTCGAGCGCGTTGGACACCGCAAGCCGTATCTCGCTCAGGTTGAAGGGCTTTACTACGTAGTCGTAAATACCTTCCTTCACGGCGGCGCGCGCGGATTCCAAGGTGGCATGGCCAGTCATTACGATGGCGACAATCTGTGGGGCAACCTGGCGGGCGTGGCGAATGAGCTCGATGCCGTCCATCTCCGGCATCATGATGTCGGTGAACAGGACTTCAAAGTCAGGCTGCGTCTCAATAAGCTTGAGTGCTTCCTTGCCATTGCCTGCCGTCTGGACGTTGTATCCCTCTTCCGAGAGGATGTCGGTCATCAGTTCCCGGATGACCGCCTCGTCGTCCACAACTAGTATGCGATTCTCCGCTGCCATAAAACTGCTGCCTGTCCTTCCTCGAAAAAAGCAACACTCCGCAGTCGGCAAGGCCCCCATGTTGCGTGCCCAGCGCAACACCCACCGTTCAGTATCGTACCACAGAAATCCCTGAATTGAGATTATTCGACATTTCGTACTTCTTTTTCCAGACGCTTGTGCGCCCGGGCCAAGGCCGCCTTCACGCGGCGGGGCGCGGTGGCTCCGGGGTTGTCCCTACGGCGCACCATGGCCTCCGGCGTAAGCGCTGCATAAACGTCTTTCTCGAATACCGGGCTGGCGGCTTTCAGTTCTGCCAACGTCAGTTCCGGCAGGCGCTTGCCTTGCTTGCCTGCCAGCAATACCAGCCTGCCGGATATGCCATGGGCTTCGCGGAAGGGCACGCCGCGCTCGGCAAGGTAGTCAGCCAAATCCGTGGCTTCAAGGTAGCCCAAGTTCAGGGCTGCCGCCATGGCCGGGCGGTTCACCTTGATACTGGGAATCATGCGCGCGAAGACCTGGAGCGAAAGCTGCACCGTGTCGGATGCGTCGAAGACCGGCTCCTTATCTTCTTGCATGTCGCGGTTGTAAGTCATGGGCAGCCCCTTCATCAGGGTGAGCAGCGCCGTCAGGTCGCCATACACGCGCCCGGTCTTGCCGCGCACCAGCTCAGCCACGTCGGGGTTGCGCTTCTGCGGCATGATGCTGGAGCCCGTGGTGAAGGCTTCGCCGATTTCGATGAAGCCGTAGCAGGGGCTGGACCAGAGGATGAGCTCCTCGCACATGCGGCTGAGGTGCATCATCACCATGGCGCCGTTGGCGCAGAACTCGATCAGGTGGTCGCGGTCGGAGACGGCATCCATGCTGTTTTCAGAAATCCGGGCAAAGCCCAGCAGCTCGGCCACACGTTCCCTGTTGATGGGGTAGGGCGTGCCCGCCATCGCGGCGGAGCCCAGTGGCAGCACGTTCACCCGGGGGCGCAACTGGCGGAAGCGTTCGCCATCGCGCGCGAACATTTCCACGTAGGCGTGCAGATGGTGGGCCAGTAGTACAGGCTGGGCGTGCTGGAGGTGGGTGAAGCCGGGGAGCATTACGTCGAGGTGCGCCTCGGCCATGCCCAGCAGCGCGCGCTGCAAATCACGAAGGTGGGAGGAAATCGCGTCGATCTGATCGCGCATCCACAGGCGCACGTCGGTGGCAATCTGGTCGTTGCGGCTGCGCCCGGTGTGCAGGCGCTTGCCTGCGTCGCCCACTTCCCGTACCAGCGCCGTCTCGATATTCGTGTGTACGTCCTCAAGAGCCACGTCCCACGCCATGCGCCCGGCTTGGATTTCGGACAGGATTTTCTTTAGCCCGCGCTGGATGGCCTGCGTGTCCATCTTCGAGATCACACCCTGCTCGCCCAGCATTTGGGCGTGGGCCAAGCTGCCCCGAATGTCCCAAGGGGCCAAGCGGGCGTCGAAAGAAACCGATTCACCCAAGCGCTCCACCAGTGCATCCACCCCCCCCTCAAATCTCCCGCCCCACAGTTTCGACATGCTAAGGCTCCCGCATAGATTTCATTAAGCGCAGAATTATAAAACCGTCAAGGGTTTACTTTCCATTCGCGCCAACCGTTCCCTTGCAATATAATGCACCCGAGCATTCGCCAACAAGCCACCGGGCACGAATTTCTGCTGGGGGCCGGGTGTATAGGGTGATATAAAATCTGCATCGGGCAGAATACACGCCATGGAGGATGCTCCGGTGGAGACCATGAACGACTTCGTGGAACAGATAGACCGTCACAAAGACGAGTTCTACCGCTATATCCGGCGCACCGCTTGGAGCGCCGAGGCGGTGGACGACATCTTTTCGTCTGCGGTTTTGTCGGCGTGGGAGAACCGGGAGAAGTTTACCCCCGGAACCAACTTCCGTGCGTGGATGTACCGCATCATTACGAACAAGTGTTTTGTTGCCAACCGCAACACCATGCGTACCCCTGCCCCGATTGACGAAATCAACGAGGGCGACCTGGTGGCGCTGGAGCAGGACGCGGGTTACGGCGATGTGCTGGCCGACCCATCGGAATTCCTTTCCAAGTGCGGCGACGAGGTTTTCCACGCCATGGAGAAGCTGTCGGTACACCAACGGGCCTGCCTTCTGCTGCGTAGCACCGAGAAATTTTCTTACAAAGAAATTGCCGATATGCTGAATATACCTTTGGGCACGGTGATGACCCACCTATCACGAGGCCGCGCACGGCTGCGCAGTGAATTGATGGACTATGGGCGCGCACACGGATTCGTGCGCGAGAAGAATGCAGGACGAGACAACATTACGCGGCTGGACGATGTGCGGCGCGCGGGCACGGGAGGCTTCTAGCAATGAGCCAGGGCGAATTCGAAAAGCGTTGGATGGCGTATCTCGACGGGCAGTTGTCCGCCGGGGAAGCGTCCTCGTTTGACGAATCGCTGGATGCCGCTGCCCGCGAGCGCATTGAGGCGGAGCTTCGGTTCGAGCAGGCGGTCGAAGAGAAGCTTGCCGAATGCTCCGGTTGCCCACAGCAATTGTGGGAGAAGACCCTGAGCCAATTGAATGGCGCGGTGGCTGCGCCTAAGCGGCGCTCCTTCCAGCGGCAGTTGGTGGTACTTACTCTGGCGGCAAGCGTGGTCATGTCGCTTGGTTTGGGTATGGCGTATGTCTCCGGTGCGGCTTTAGGCGGCGGGGTTGGTGGCGCGGGCAGCCCGGTGCGCATGGCGCGGTTGGGTATCAGTGAAACTTGCATCAGCGACTTTGCACTGCGGGCGCAGACCCCCAGCTCCAAGGCCGCGATCGAGCAATATCTGGAAGAGCACAACATCCGGCTGGCGCTGGTGGAAGACGACGATTCGCCGGTGGCCCTCGGTCACCGGGTGCGGTTGCTGGGCTCGTGCATGGGCAATTGCCCCAAGGGCGAGATTGTCGAGGTCTTGGTCGATTGGGACGGCCAACCTGCGAAAATTGTAATGGCCCCGGCGAATAGCAGCGGCGCAAAATTGATACGTGCTGAGGAAGAACGTGGCACCGTGGTGCGCACGAAAGTGCTGGGCGACTACATCGCAGGCGTGGTATTCAGCGGCAAGAATGCCCAAGAGACGGGCATGTTGCTGGACCTGATTCGCGTGAAGAATGAGCGCGTGGCAAAACTTCAGCAGCGTGTAAACCAAGCGCTGTCATCCACAGTCTAACCCTTAGCGTTGAAGAGATAGATGAAACTTCCTGACATCAAACGGCATTGACATCATAAGACGACGACGCTGAATACAGTAGACAGAAGTTGAATAAAAAATTTCACGGAAGCGTGAATAAATACATTTCGCCAAGCGTCTTTACGAATAGAAGGCGAC
>JBIKMR010000114.1:0-12461 GCA_044359155.1 Candidatus Hydrogenedentales bacterium
ATCGGCGCCTGGTTCACCACGGTAACGCGCTGCTCCGCCACGGAAGAAGAACTCGGGGAATCGCTGGTAACCACACGGAATACGTAGTTGCCGGTAAGCGGCAGCGTCACCGTGGGCTTGCTGTTCGTGGGGTTTATAATCTGCACATTCGCGCCGGTCGGCTGCGTCAGCACCGTCCAAGCAAACGCCAAGGTATCGCCCTCGGGGTCCGTGCTCGTGCTTGCGTCGAGCGTCACGGTAGAGCCGGCGGGCGCTTGCAGGTCGCCGCTGGTACGGGCAGTGGGGGAGCGGTTGCCCACTTCTACCGTGGTGGTGTCGGAGTCCGTCGCGTTGCCATCGCTTACAGTAAGTTCAATGCCATACACGCCGCGACGATCTGGGCTGAGTTGTGGCGATGCGGCTGCCGTGCTGCTCAGAGTGGCCGTGCTGCCCGTCGGGGCTTCAATGATTTCCCACGAGAAGCTGAGGTCTTCTTCTTCAGGGTCGAAAGAGCCGCGCCCGTCCAGCGTCACCGTCTGTCCTGAGAACACGCTCTGGTCACCACCGGCATTCGCCTCGGGTGGCAAGTTGGGCACGATGCCCGCACCCATGAATATCGTGTACCGCCCGTTCGAGCTCACGTCCACGATGTTCACAAACAACTGATTCTCGACCCCGCCACCTTCCAGACGCACGGCGCGCTGTGCGGCCCAGGCATTCTCCTGCCGCAAGGCAGAGCCATTGCTCTTTTCCACGCGCGCAAGGTTGGGGTCAGACCCCGGCGGCAAGGGAGCGCGCAAGTACCCCAAAAAGATCGGCATCGTCGACGTCAATTCGAAAGCATTCGGAATCGTGGCCGATGGGGTCACCACAACGTTCGTGGCGGAAGGCAGGTTTACCGGGTTCGTGTTGCTGAATATCACTTGGTCAGGAATCAACGACGCATCGCCATCCAAGTCAACCAGCAGATCCGGCTTGCCGTCTTCAATGCCCACGTTTAGGCGCGCTGCATGGATAAGCGTGAACGTTTCCACATCCGTGGGCAACAAGGTGCGGCGGCCTCGCCCCGGCGATTCCCACGAAAGCACATTGAACAGGCTCTGCAAATCGCCCGAGCTTTCGGGCGAAAACTCAAACACCGCGCCCGCCCGCTTGGTCGCCTCAATACTGCCGATGCTTGCGCGAATACCCGGCGCCTCGGAAGGTTCATTGCTCGCAAGACGTGTGGCCTTGAAAGGATTGATCCCGCCGTCGTCGATGATCTCAAGCCCTGGCTCCACGCGGTTCGCCTGCACTTCGCCCAGCGTGTCAGTGCTGTCGTTGCGCACATATACTCCCACCGGGAAAGTCTGCCCCGGCTCGATTGGCGCCGTAAGCGGGTCGTCGCCAAACAACTCGGGTGGGGTAAATAGCTGCATGGTGGTGGTCAGCTGCACATCCACCAGCAGGTTGAACGGCAGCAATGTTCTCGTCTGCGTTTCGCCATCGTGGGTGAAGGTCAGTTTCGGCTCCACGCGATATAGCTTGCTGCGGGTGCGCGCCGCGCTGAAGAACGGCACATAGCGCAGCCGCGCTGTGGCGGGTGCGTTCGGCGCTACCACGCCCGTGCCGGTAATGTTGTTGATGCTCCGCAGGCTGGTCTCGGTCAGATCAAACGACCTCGTCTCAATCACGTCGTTGTCGTCAAAGAAACGTAGTTCCAAACCAACCCCGGAAATCAGGGCATCATCGGTATTCTCCAAACCGAGCGTGATATCAAAGGCTTCCTCCACGCGTACGCGCCCCGTAGATACAGAGAGCGTCGCCTTCAGCACGGAAGCATCCGGCAGGGGATCAAGCGCGGCGTCGGCCTGGCCGGGACGCATACCTTCCCAATCGAGCAAGGTATCCAGCCCGCCTAGGATAACGGGTGGGGCCACCGCTTCGAGCGAGAGGCTAGACACCTGCACCGGCGGCGCGCTCCACAGCGCGGAGACTCCGGGCAACAGCGACGTGATGCTGTTCCACACGCCCGACAGTATGCCCTGCTCGCGTGGCGCGGGCGGCACGGCCTTCAGCCCAGGGCTGATGATACCCTCAACAAACAACGGGGCCGGGGTATACGGCACTTTGCCATCGCGGCTGAGTGGTAGATAGCCGTACGATGGGCGCGACTCCGCGCACTCGATGCGCGGCAGGCGCAGCGCTATGGGGAAGGCACGCAGCACCGGCGTGTTGCCGCGAAGCCAGCCATAGGAAACACCCAGCGATCCTGCCACCACGCAGTCAAATACTTCGCCATCTTCGGGCGGAATGATGCTGGCCGACACCGGCACCGTAACCGATGCGCCCGAGGCAAGATCGCCCAGCGACGTCACCAGCGGAGTCAGGTCGATATTGGTCTGGTCCGACAATTGCAACTGCACGTTGCGCGCGGGATCGGGCCCCTCGTTGGTTATCGTCAATTCCACCGTGGCAACGCCGTCGAAAAGCGTTTCCAGGTCAATCACCGCAGGCTCCACAACCACCTGTGGGCCCGGTGCGGTGGCATCCACCGTGGTGCCATCCACAAACGCGGGCGCGTTCTGCGCCAGCGTCGGCTGCACTTCCCACAGTGGCTGCGTAAAGTTCCGCGCCATCACAATCGGGTAGCTGCCAATCGCGCCGGGGTCGATGACCACGACGTCGCGGAAGGTGCCATATCCAGCCTTGCGACCCTCCACGTCATACACGCCCGCCACGATGTTGCGGAACTGTATCTCGCCCGTGGACGTGCTCGTGCGTTCGGATACCACGTTGCCCGTCTCCGGGTTGCGCAGCAGCACCGTGGCCTGCGCCACGCGGAAATCCGGGCTGCTGGTCAGCGTTGTCTCGTCGGTCACCGTAATGTCCAACCCACCACGATCTTCCGCCACCACACTGATCCCCAGCGAAATCGGAACCAGCGTATCCCCGTCGAAGGAGAGGAACAACTCGTCTTCAATCTCGCCAAGCGCCTGGTCGGCGGGCGGCGTCAATTGCAGCACCACGCGTGTGCCCTGCTGAGCGCGCAGGTTGAACGGCGCAGCCGGGGCCACCACACTCACCCACGGGGTTTGCGGTGGCACCACACTAAAGTCTTCCGCCGTGCCTCCGCCAATGTTGCGCACTTCAAATTCATACACCGTCTGCTGCCCCGGCACCGCGCCCGGCAAGGGCTGGCCCGGCAGCACGGTAAAGTTCGGCACGCCATCCAAGATCTGGTAGGGAAGGAACAGCGTCGAGTTAACGCCTTGTGCATTCGCCACTATCACCTGCATCACACCGCTCGCGCCCGGCGCATCCGTTGCCGTCAGCGTTATCGTAAGTTGTGCGCTCGCATTGCCAGCTATAGTGGAGGTTATCGAGGCCTGCGCCGTAACTCCCTCAGGCACATCCTGCACGGATACGCCCACCGAAGTCAGTGGTGCCTCACCCAGGTTTTCCACCTGCGCCGTAACTCCCAAAGAAAGGTTCGGCGCAAGGCTTACAATTGCCCCGTCGTAGGCAATGCGCATCAGGTTCAGGCTGAAGCTGTCCTGCTCGATGGAGGTGGGAACGCCGGGGTGCCTGCCGCCCACGGAATAGCGACCCGCCTCGGTAGGCAGCGGCGTGAAGGGAATCTCGAACGCGCCGATGTTATTCGTCGTCGCGCCAAAGGTGCGCGTTACGCCATGCAGCGTCAGGTCCACCAGCACCGGCACATTGGGCACCGGGCCCCCAAAGAAGAAATCGTTGGTTGAGCCGCGCAACACCACGCTGCCCACGCCCTCGGGCGAAACGCGAATCAGGTGCTGTGCAGTCACGCTGTAATTTACCGATTCGATCGTCACCGGGAACGGCGTAAAGACGTTGTTGTTCTCGTCGGTCTCATCCACTGCGGCGCCGTCATCCGAACGCACAAAGATGAAATAGTTGCCCGGCGTCAGCCCCGGCACTTCAATGCGGTCTTGAATGTAGTACTGGCTGTTGGGGTCCACGCGGTCGGGGTGGGTGTAGCAATTGATCTGCGTGTCGCCACCGAACACATTGTCCGTGGATATATACACGCAATCCTGCCAGCCGGGACTGATGCCACTGCGCCCCTGGTTCAGCAGCGTGGCGACAAACGTAAATTCCTGCCCTGTGTAGAGCGTGCTGGGCATGTCGATGGCGCAGACAAGCAGGTCGGGCGGGCTGAGTTCCAGCAGTTCGGTCTCCAGCGGTAGGGTTTCCTCGGGCGGACCGTCCAACCGGTATTGCACCTTGCCCGTCAGCACCTTGCTGCCCGTTGCATCGGGGTCTGCTCGCAGGCGATAGATGATGCTCAACGGCAATCCCGGCGGGATGATGTACGCAAAGTTCAGCACGCCGCGATCACCCGCAGACGGGCGAATGGGGGGGAGGGGCGTGGTCAGCACGCTGTCAAATGCGAACCCTTCCGGCAAAGTTTCCTGAATGCCAAACGCAAGGAAAGACAAGTTCTCGGTCTGCGTAATGTCCAGCCGCACTTCCACAATGTCGCCGGGCAGATAACCACTTCCCGTGATAACAGAACGCTCCAGCACCACGGGACCATCCGTCCCCGTGCCGCCTTCTCCTTCGCCCTCAATTACGCCTTCACCCTCGCCCTCGACTACCGGCTCCGTCAGCGTCGTCGTCTCCTGGTTCGAGGTCAGCTCTTCGCCGTCCGTGCGGTATCGGCCCACGCCAGTAATCTGCTGGTCGCCCGTCGATGCCGGATCCACGTTGAGGCGATACGTCACCGCCCTCGGCAAGGTGGGCGGATCAATCCATGCAAAGAATATCTTGCCGCTTTCACCCTGCGCTGGAATCACCGGTGGGGGATTGCTGCTCAACACGCTGTCAAAGGTCCAGCCACTGGGCAGCGTTTCCTCAAAGCCCAGCGTAGTCAGCGGGTCGGTGCCCACAAAAGTCAGGTTCACCGTAATGTCTATCGTTGTGCCTGCTGTGTAGGTCTCGCTCGCCGGAATCCGCCGCAGTGTCAACCCGTCTTGCGCTTCGCCTTCCGCTTCAAAGGTGGATTGCAACGTAGTAGTCACCACGCGCGTGCGTTTCTGCTCGTTGCCAAAGGCATAGAGCCCTTGCCCCAGAACGGACAAATCGCCCACGCTGCCCGTCGCCGCCGACAATAAGTAAGTGAACGTGGTGGGGAAACTAGGCACGGTGATGTAGGCAAAGCCCAGCGTGCCCATATCTCCCGGTTGCGGTGCAATCGGCGGTGCATCGCCGCCCGAGAAGCCGCCGAATTCCCAACCATTCGGCACCAGCTCTTCCAGACCCAACTGCTGCACAGGTTCCGCGCCGGTGTAGTCCAGCGTTACCTGCATCTCCACCGGCTGGCCCGGCGTGTAGAAATTGTTGTTCAGAGAAGTGCGCGTCAGCACCACCTCTGTGTCCGGGTCCGGCTCGCCTTCGTTGCCGCCCCCCCCTTCGCCCTCGCCCTCGGCCACCACCTGCCCCTCGGGAATGTTGCTCTCCGTCTCGGGTGAGAACTGCTGCGCGCCGCCCGAGGAATAGATCACCACGCCGCTCAGGGTCTTCGTTCCCGTCGATTCGGCGGGAACATTCAGCCGATACGTGAGCGAGAAGGGGAACGCCGGAATG
Source organism: Candidatus Hydrogenedentales bacterium (assembly GCA_044359155.1). GTDB lineage: Bacteria > Hydrogenedentota > Hydrogenedentia > Hydrogenedentales > JAEUWI01 > WGMK01. The sequence goes on from JBIKMR010000114.1 coordinate 5,584, forward strand.
AATATCCACGCAAACGCCAAGTCGCCCGTGCGACCTGAGTTAGGTTGCAACTGCGGCAAGCTGCCGCTCACCACGCGGTCGAAGGACCAGCCGTCGGGCATCGTTTCCAGCAGGCCCAGCTGTGTCACATTCGCGTCTGTTTCGTTGTTCAGCGTAACCGTAACGTCCAGAGTTCCGCCGGGATTGTACGATCCATCGCCCTGAATGACGCGGGATACGGTCACATCCGCATCGCCTGCGGCACCCTCGCCCTCGGCGGGTTCACCTTCACCATCCACGGCCCCCTCGCCCGTCCCTTCCTCCTGAGATACCAGCGTGACCACATTCGAAGAGAACTGCGTCACCCCCCCCGACACCGAATACACCGCCCGCCCCGCCACTGGCTTGCTGCCACGCGATCCTTCCGAAGAGCGGATGCGGTATACAAAGGCCGCCGGGAAGGACTGGGGGATGTTGATCCACCCAAAGTTTAACTGGCCGCCCGCCCCATTGGCGGGGGGAATCTGCGGCACGGAGCCGCTCACCAGGCCGTCAAAGGTCCAGCCGGAAGGCAGGCTCTCGGTCAATCCCAACTGGGTTACCTGGGCGCTGCCGCCTTGACGAAGGAATGTAACCCGAACATCCACTGTTTCCCCAGGTGTATAGGCACCGGGATTCTCAATGCCACGGGTGATGCGCAAGGTTGTCTGGGCAGAGGCCGTAGCCCCCACCAGAAAAAAGAGCAACGCCAATAAAGGGGCGATTGTTCGTAACCAATTCGAGCGGAGTACCATGATTACAGCATTACCTCCCGGCGAATCGGTAGACCTGCAGCGCGTAGCGCCACCAATCCCCGCTGCACCTCACGAGCCCTAAACGGTTTCCCCAAAAGCAATTCCGCAGCCAGCGCGGCTGGAAACCCTGTCGCATTCTACCACAGCGTATCGCTTGCACAAAGCGAGTAATTGCACACAAGTGTCAACACTGCGTAAAACAATCGCGGGGCCGGGCAGCCCATGGCCGCCCGGCCCCAACGCCGCTGTAACTATACGTCTGAATTGCGTTTACATCACATGCAGGATTTCACATCCGCGCCCTTGCGCAATCAGCGAGGTATACCCGTCCAGCTCCGCCTGCACCGCCGGGCTCGTCAGGTCTATCACGCACCCGCGCTCAGCCGACAAGTACGCCGCCTGGCACAGCTTCGTTATCTCCAGCCCATACTCGAAGTTCAACAGCGCGTCCTTGCCCTGTTGAAACGCTGCCACCGCATCCTTAATCTCGTCCACATAGCCATACAGGTCCGCCTCGTTCGGCTCCACTGCCAACAGACCCCGCGTTGCCGTGGCCTTCTCGAGCGCCGTCTCCGCATCCGCCACCGCCTCGGCGGCCTCGTCGCCAATGAATACCTGAAGGCTGCTCTGCAGGGTGTTGATCTCGAAGGCATAGCCCTGGCCCAGCCCGTCCATCGCCAGCCGCAGCCCCTGCTTGTCGTACATCCACGAGTTGGTAAACTGCGCCTTCACCAACTGCCCCGTCTCCGGGTTGCGGAACGTGACCACCCCCGTGGCGAAATCTTCCGCCGGGGTCTTCGAATAATCCACCCCCATCTTGTCCATCAGCTTCTTGCGGCCACTCGGCGTTCCCCACTTCAACAACGACGTTTCCGCGCTCACCGACACCGGCTCCAGAAAACGCACCGGCTTGCCGATCGGGTTCAACACATGCCAGCCCACCGCAATGCTGTGGCAGCCCATGTCGGAAAGTACGCCGCCCCCCTGCCGGGTGGGGTCCCAGAACCACGCTTCATGCGGCCCGGCATGTTCCTCCGCGCTGCGCGCCAACGCCATCGGCCCCATCGCCTTCTGCTGTGGGGCCAACTGCTGCAATGCCGCGTTGATCGCCTTCATGTGAATTTGGTTCTCGAAGTACGCCGTCGGCAACCCCGTCTCCTTCGCCAGCGCCACCAGCTGCTTCGCCTCCGCCACCGTGCGCCCCAGCGGCTTCTCCACAATGATCCCCTTCAACCCCGCCCCCGCCTTCACCGCATCCACAATGGCCTGCATGATAGGGATGCGCGCGAAGTTCGGCGCAAAGATGCACACAGCGTCCACGTTGTTGCACAACTCCGCAATGCTGCCATACACCACGCACGGTCCCACCCCCATCTTCACCGACGCCGCCTGCAACACCTCCGCCCGGTCCAGCGAATACACCCCCGCCAGCTCCACATTGCGCACATACTGCAAGGCTTTCGCATGGAAATGCGAAATGAACCCCGCACCGATATAACCCACCTTGAAGTCAGACATGAAGATTCTTCCTCTGTTGGCAACACCTATAAAAATGAAACCGCGATTATAGTTTTCCCACGCCATGTCGGCAACAAGCCGGACTTGTTGTGGCATGGTCTCCCGCCTTGCCCACGTAAACCCGGCTCAACACAAGCTTGTTAGAGAAATAGGTAGTGCGTCCCCTCTTATTCCCGCCCGCAGGATGGGGCAGGCTGCGACCATGCCTGCTTGCTGGTGTCCAGACGTAAAACGAAACGGGCACCCCGGTGGGAGTGCCCGTTTGCAGGCGACATCAGGTTTTGCCGATCAGGACTGCGGGCAGAAGCCATCCTCTCCCACGCCTTCGCAGGCGGAGTATCCGCCGACGCTATAGAACTGGATGACGCGCAGTAGCTCGGACAGGCTGAACGCGAAATCGACGGGGGCGTAGTCGCCGTCGTGCGGTGCGCAAGACTCGACTTCTCCACCGGGAGTGAAGCCGTCTTCCACGTTCAACGGGTCGCAACCGAAGCGAGCGGCGTTGTAGAGCTGAATAACGCGCACCACTTCGGAAAGGTCAATGTCACTGTCTTCGCCCGTATCGGCCGAGTGGAACGCGTCCGCCACGCCTTCTCCCTCGCCTTCCGCTGGCGTGCAGGGTTCGGCGCTGGTAAAGGTGATGGTCAACCGCGGACGCGTCTCCACCGTGGCGCTCTCTTCCGAAAGGAAGCGCTTCACGGTGCCGCCCGCACTTTCATCGCCCACGAGAATCCAGCCGAACTCGTTGAACGTGCCGTCAAGCCATGCCTGCACATCGGCCACGAGGTTGTCGCCCGCCCAGGTGTACTCGCCGTTGCCAGCCACAAAGGTTGTGGCGCTGACGCTCGCAGCGAAGTCACCGCCGGCCGCAATCCAGAAGAGGGAATCGTAGCTTCTGTGCAGCCAGGTTGTGTCGCCCGGCGCTGCCCCGGCGCCATTACCCTCGCCGCTGCCGTCACCGGAATCCAGCGGGTCGGTCAGCCCCTCACTGAAGCTATTCGTCAGGCGCGAAAGACTCAGCGCAACCGGGTCGTTGCTGCTGGCCTTGTCCATGCTGAGGCGTAGTTCCGCGCTCAGGATGGTGGCATCGGCCGGAAGCGAAGCGAGCACGTCAAAATTGAGCAGCGCGCGGCGTGCGGCGTTGGTATTCGTGGTGCCAACGAAGAGACGCTGACCTGTGCCGTTTGCCGCTTCACCGGGGAAGGTGGCGTTGTTGTAGATCGTCACATCGCCGAAGGGGCTCAGGGTAACCTCGCAGAGTTCCACGCCGCCTTCGCCCTCCAACGCGCCTTCGCCGTCGGCGGCACCCTCTCCATCGAGGGTGCCCTCTCCATCAACCACCCCCTCACCATCGACCGTGCCTTCACCATCAACGACGCCTTCGCCGTCGATGGCGCCCTCGCCAGTTGGCGAACCCTCATCGAGCAGGGTGGCCAGCGAGAGCTGGGTACCATTGGGCGCGGTGGACTTTACGGCAAAAGGACCGGGCAGGATGGCGTTGAGTGTGTTGCCGCTGCCATCGGTGCTGGTGTTGAAGACGGGCACCGCAACCACCCCGTACAACGTGTTACCGTTGCCGTCGGTGGACGCGGCCCAGGCCGGGGAAACCGCCAGCCAGCCGCAAAGCAGCAGCCGGAGCAAGGGCAAGTTTAAGAACCGGCTCGTTATTGGTTTCTGGTTCATGGTCTTAGAATGCTCCAATGTTTCCGCTGGAACTCAACGGCAGGAAGGTGTCGTTGCCGACATACTGCAATTCCACGGCGGAGTACTGTCCACCTATAAGGCCGCCGGTCAAGCCGACGGTGGTGGAGCGGCCGATTGGCGCGCTGGTGGCGGTGGCGACGTAGAGCGGGGCGCTCTCCGGTGCGGCGAAGAGCTTGTTGCCATCAGGAGTCATGGCGACACTGCGCCAGTTGATTCCACTTATCGTGGGCTCCCAAGTCAATCCTGCGTCGTTGGAGATATAAATGGCTCCGCCAAAGACAGCTGCCACGATCCGGTTGCCATCTGCCGAGAGCGCGATGCCCGTCCAGTTGCGGTTTGATTCGCGGGCTAACCAGGTGACGCCGCTGTCGGTCGAGAGGTAGATCTGTCCCCCGTAGGCCACTGCGGCCAATTTGTTGCCATCGGGCGAGGAGGCGACGGCACGCCATTGTTGGGTGATCGCACGAGAGATCCAGTTGATGCCGCTGTCCGTCGAGGTATAGAGCAAGCCCGTGCTGACGGCGGCGATGAGCTTTACACCATCTGCCGACGACGCCACGCTTGTCCAAGAGCGGTCGTCATCTCGGGGGGTCCAAGTGGCACCGCTATTGGTGGACGTGTAGATTTTGCCGCCAAAGTTTACGGTGGCCACTTGCTTCACCCCATCCGCCGAGCAGGCCACATCGCTCCAGCTGCGGTCGCTGTCGCCGGAGAACCACGTCTGGCCATAGTCGGTGGAGGTCCATATGTTTCCCGGACTGCCATCGACAGCGGTTACAACCGAGCCGTCGCTTGAAGTGGCGACGCCGCGCCAGAAGCTGTTGTTGAATACTTGCGCCCACGTGATGCCGCCATCCACCGACGCCATGACCGGACCGGGGGTGCCGCCGTCCACCGCGTAGATACGGCTGCCATCGGAGGACATAGCGACATCGGCCCAGATGCGGGAGGTTTCACGAGGCTCCCACGAGTTAGCGCGATAGCCGGAGCTGACGATATTCTGCGACAAGATGAATTGATTTCCACCCTGCTGGATATTCCAGCTGCCCGTGCCCGCGTTGCTAATGCGCACGATATCGCCCACGGAAAGAACATCCGAACTGGGGAGTTGTACCTCCACATCATCGTTCGTCCGAAGCACGTAGCCGTAGTTCCTCAGTGCGGGGAGCAGCCCGCCACTAATAAGCACTTGCCACTGAAAGAGATCCTTGGCTTCGAGCTTGTTGACGATGAGCAGGTCCTGCGCATCTTGCTGCGCCTGCACGGTGGCGGCGTCGGCCTTGCCCGCCAGTGCGGCTTCCACGTCGACTACGTTGGCCTTGGTGGCCAGTTCATTGGTGACGGCGGCGGCGTCTGCCTTGGTGGATATCTCCAGGTCTTGCGCGGCCATGTCGTTGTCGACATCCGTGGAGAGAGTGTCAATGCTGTTGTCGACATCCGTCTTGAGTGCGTAGTCATCCGCAGGCGCGCCACCCAGCGCGGCACTGTCCTTGGAGTAGAGTGCAATGGGAACGGCATTGAGTGCGGTGCGGGGGCTGAAGACTTCCGTCGGCTCGAATCCGTCGTTATCGGAATCGACCGTAATCTCCAGCCAGAGGCTGCTCCAGTCTTCGAAGATGCCTTCGGGCGCGGGGGTCTCGCCGAACAGGATGGTGTTGGAAAGACCGTCTGTCACCGGCACGGAGGGCTGGTTCTCCGTCCACAATGCAGTGCCGCCGTTCTCTTGCGAGTAGATGCTGAAGCGAATTCTGTAAAGGCCGTTATTCAAGGCGGTCCCGCCGGGGCCATCTAAGCGGCCTTGAAACGCGACCGTGTCCGTGGTCGTCTGCGCAGGCGCCAGCGGCGCGGTGAGCGCGCTAATCAAGCACGCCATTGAGACCGACTTGTAGAGCGCTTTAGTTGACATCAACATCTTTTATATTCCCCAAATTGAAGCTGGCGCTTCCTGCGTTTTGTACGGTGTCTTTCACGCGGCTGTGGGCCATCCCCGCATGGAAATAAAGGTGCGCACTGCGCATGCTTTTCGATATCTCATTCTTAATGTTAGTATAACAGAATCAAGCTCCATTTCCATCACCGAAGCGTTCCTCCTGTTCAGAATGAGATGCCTTGAGTTTTCTTCCGCACGGGGCGGAGGAGAGGCTTCGGCCCAGCGCTTGTTCGATGCGCAGCAATAGCCCTTCTCGCCGCCGGGCCTGCCGGTGTTGGCGCCCTTGGGAATTTGTCGGGGCATTTCATTGTCAGCCCTCCTTCGTCTCAACGCGCCTCTTCCGTAGTCATTGCATGGAAAAGCAAGAAGGGGCGCAAAACAAATGTCCTGCTAGAACACTAGTTCACGAGCCGCGCGGGAGTCAATGGAAGAAAGCAGAGCAAACCCTTGCACAAGCTCTGCCCACACGCGCAAAATAGCCCCGAGGTATCTCCCATGCATTGCGTGCTTGCAAAGACCCCGGTTCATTAGCTACCATGTCCACCGATTCCAACCGGCGCTATCTCATAGGCGAAGTGGCCGAACTTGCGGAATTACCCGTGCACACGCTGCGCCAGTGGCAAGAGCACTTCCCACAGTTGAAACCGAAACGTGATCGAGCGAACCGCAGGTATTACACCGCGAAGGACATCGACATCGTCAAGCGCATCAAGACTTTACTGCGCCACGAAAAGATGACCATACCCGGAGCCCGCGTGCGCTTGGCGCAAGAGCTTCACGGAGAAGGAAGGCCCCGCACCAACCGCGAGGCCTTGGAACTCGCCCGGCAAATCGAGCGAGAAGCCAACGCCCTCCTCCGCCTGCTCGATAACGTTTCCAAATAAATCCGCCTCATCTTGAGTCGGGGTGTGGCCTAGCCCGGCTAAGGCGCCAGACTGGGGGTCTGGAGACCG
>JBIKMR010000116.1:0-12395 GCA_044359155.1 Candidatus Hydrogenedentales bacterium
GAGCGCATCGCGCAGGTACACGGGCTTGTCCGTAAACGCGGCATAGGCCGCCAGCAGGTCTTCCATCGCCAGAGCGTGATACATCGGGGCGCGCTCGTAGTGTCCCCCATCTGCCAGCACCTGCTCGCCCACCTGCGCCTCGAGCAGCGTGCGCCCTACGCCTGCGGCATCGCCGCCAATCAGTTGTCCCGCCACGGACAGAGCACAAGCATTCTTCAACAGGTGGTTCGCGCGAATGTCCCACTCAATGTGCCGCAACAGCCACGCCACCTGCTGGGCATAGCTCCGCAGCATCAACTCATCCCGCCAGCCAAACACTGCATCAGCCATCGCCCATTGAACCAGGCGGCCCGACACGCAATACGCGTCCCACGCCACGTCCGTCCCCACCGGATTCGCCGCTATCCAGTCGTGCATCCACCCCAGTAACAGCGCCCCGTCCCCCTCGTTCGGGGCCTCGGCCAGTTGCAGCGCATAGCCAAAGCTGTGCAGTTGGTATTGCCACAGCCGCCCACGGGAGGCATCGTGCCACGGGGGATTCGGCCCGGCATCGCAAGCGACGTTAAGAAAGGTGAAGCGTCCCGCACGTAGTTCATCAAGCCCGGCGGCATGGCCTTTATCACTTTGCGCGCGTAGCGCCACCAATGCCCGCAGGCGTTCCAGCGCAAGGGGGTTCATGCGGGGTGGCTGGGTGGGCATGGGGCAGGGGCGGCGCAGGCCGGTCTTGCGTTCAATGGCATACCGCACCCGCCACGCCACTTGCGCTGGGGACAGATGCCGCAGGGTTTGCCAATATCTACCGTACATACGCGTAGCGTCCACTCCCCAATTCATTGCGCCCCAGCCTACGCGGGCGTGCCGGGGTTTGACAAGTTGCCGTTTATGGCCTACGATTACCGAGTGAGGGTGAGTGCGTGCCTATGGTGTGGCGAGGACGCATGGGGTGAGGGACAGCAATCCGGGTGCGCATACTCTTCCTTTGTCAATACTTTCCGCCTGAAATGGGCGCGCCCGCCGCACGTACCCACGAGCACGCGCGAGAATGGGTGAAACTCGGGCATGAAGTGACCGTGCTCTGCGGCTTGCCCAACCATCCCGACGGCATCATCCCCGAGAAATATCGGGGTCACCTGCTTTACCGCGAAAACATCGATGGGGTGAACGTGCTGCGCTGCTGGCTCTACGCCACGCCCAACCAAGGCGTGTTCCGCCGCAGCATCTCCTTCGTATCCTTCATGCTGTCCTCCATGATCTGCGGCGCGTTCTTTGCGCCGAAGGTGGACGTGGTCGCGGCCACCTCGCCACAGATGTTGTGTGGCTTTGCGGGCTACTTTGTCGCCCTGTTCCACCGCCGCCCCTTCGTGTTTGAAGTGCGCGACTTGTGGCCCAAGCAGATTATCGATCTCGGCGCGGTGTCGAACCCTTTCATCATTGGGCTGCTCACCTGGGTGGAGCGCTTCATGTACCGTCACTCCGAGGCCGTGGTCACCGTGGCCGAGGCCACGCGCGACGAGATCATTGAGCGTGGCTTTCCCGCCAGCAAGATACACACCGTGACCAACGGCATCGATGCGAACTTCTTCCGCCCCCTCCCCACGGACGACTCCCTGCGCGAGCAATACGGTTGGGTGGGGAAAACGGTGGTTATGTATATCGGCACGCATGGGTTGTCCCACGGGCTCACCACCATCCTCGACACGGCGGAACTACTCCAGCCCCGAAAGGACATCCACTTCGTGTTCGTGGGGGCAGGGGCCGAGCGCGAGAAACTGATGCAGCGCGCCGAGGCGCTGTACCTGAAGAACGTCACCTTTCTGCCCATGCAGCAGAAGACCGCCATGCCCAGCTTCTACGCCACGGCGGACATCTGCCTTGTGCCCCTGAAAAAGCGCAAGGTCTTTCTCTACAACATCCCGTCCAAGATGTTCGAGATCATGGCCTGCGGTCGGCCCATCATCCTGGGCGCACGCGGTCAGGCGCAAAAGCTGTTGGGAGAAGCCGGGGCGGGTATCGCCGTCGAGCCGGAGAACCCGCAGGCCTACGTCGAAGCCATCCAGAAACTGGCCGACAACCCCGAGCTGCGCCGCCGCTTCGGCGAATCCGGCAGGCAGCACGCCGTGGCGAATTACTCCCGAGAGAGCAAGGCGGCGGAATTTGTCGCGATTCTGGCGGGCGTGGTTAAAGGGCGGTAAGGCTGGTAAGTATTACAGGCCTAGCAAGTCCAGTATCTCATCACGGTCCAATTTGTGGTGCGCCCCGATATTGGAGAGGATGGTCCGTAAAGTGCCTACCTTGATCGGGCTGTGTGAAGGTATCGTTTCATGGTGCTCGCCGTCTCGCTCCGTTCGCACGCGAATATGCGAACCGGTCTGCCGAACCGGTCGGTAGCCCAGTCGCGCCAAGGCCCGCACCAAGGTATCTGCGTCAATATCGCGCGGCAATCGCCTAGACGGCAAAGGCGAACACCTCTTCCCTGACAAAGTGCAGGCGAATTACGGAAGGGATGTCCTCTTCATGGTCGAAGTGACAGGCGACTGCATCACGGATCATGGCTTTCAGTTCGTCCATGCTGTCCGCTTGGGTAGTAATTCCAACCCCCACTGCGCTTGCCACCCATCCACCATCAACGCTGTCTTCTTCTACTTGGAAGATAATCTCTTTCATGGGCTGCTGCTCCCTAAGGCATCGCCCAGTATGGCACGATGCTTCTGCCAGCGGCAATCCCAGCAGAATTTCCTGTGGAACTTTCAGGTGCCTCATGCCATGAATACCCATTCTCTTGGTTTCCCTCGCTGTCCCGGGTAGGGTAAACTTCATTAGAACCCCGGCGGAGAAATGAGCATGTCCAGTAACCGGCACATACCGGCGCTTGCCGCGCTGTTGGCGCTGCCCCTGCTTGCAGGCTGCGCCACCACCACGCTTCCCTTGGTTCCCATTCCCGTGCCGATTCCGCGTATTGCCTTCCTGGGTGGCGACGACCTGGACTTCAGCCGCAAGGACTGGGCGGAGGCCGGGGGTAAATTGATTGAGAAGATGCGGCAGGAATATCCACATACTGAGCGCAAGGGGATTGATTGGGATACGGCAGGCGCGGCCCTGCAGGAAAAGCTGGCCGCAGCGGAAGCCACCGAGGATGCGGTGGCCTACCACGCCGCCCTGCGCGGATTTGCCGAATCCCTGCACGATGGCAACGTCAGCCTGCGCGGGGACGAGAAGCAACTCGAAGCCAGCTTCCGGGGAGGCTTTGGGCTTGAACTGGCCCAGCTCGCCGATGGCCGCGTGCTTGTTGCTGCAATTACCGAAGACGGCCCCGCCGAGAAGTCTCGCGTCTCGCTTGGGGCCGAGGTGCTGGGATGGAACGGCGTTCCTATCGCCACCGCCTTGGCCGCCGTACCCATGCTCTGGGCAGGGAATCCCCCCGCCACCACCTTGGCGCAGCACCATGCCCGCCTCGCGGGTATCACCCGTGCCGCCATTGATGACAAGGCCATGCTGGGCTTGCGTGATGCCGAAGGCAAGGAGTACATCGCCAACCTGACCGCGACCGAGCAGCCCTGGGCACCACTGGATGCGGGTGGCCTGCTCAGCGGTATCGATCTGGAGACGGGCAGCATTCTCGAATTCGAGGTGCTCGACGAATCGGTGGGCTACATCGACATCGTGCAGTTGGCACCCACCCTCACGGCCCCCTTTCCCAGCCGGGCATTCCGGCACGCGCTAGGATCGCTCGTAGAATCGGAAGCAAATGGAATCATCGTGGACCTGCGCGGCGACTCTGCGGGGCTGGATGAATTCGCCGCCGAGTTTGCCTCGCACTTCATGGCCGATGCTGTGCCTTATCGCAGCCTCGCCGTTTACGTGAAGAAGTCCAAGACGTTTGAGATTGAAGAATCCACCGCCCTCGAAATCTCCCCGCAGCCCGAACAGGTTTCCATTCCTGTGGTGCTTCTGGTTGACGAAAGCACTTCGCGCGCACCGGAATTGCTGGCAGCCACCTTGCAACGCAACGGGCGGGCCAAGGTGATGGGACCAGCCTCGACCGCCGGCGTGCCACTGGTGCCCGAGCGCACCGTCACCCTGCCTGAGGGCTACACCTTCAGCTATCCCATCGCCCGCTGGCTGGGTCCCGATGGCGAATCTCCTGTCGAGCCAGATGCCACCGGTGCAGGCGGGGTGACGCCGGATGTGCCTGTGGTGTTCACGCCAGAAAACCTCGCCTCCGATGGTGACCCCGTGCTCGATCAGGCCCGCGCCCTATTTATCAGTAAATAGTTTCTTCAGGTCCGAGTCGGTCGGTGAAGGTCCGTGCTTGTCCGTGCCCCTGTAAATCCCGTGAAACATCCCCAGCCCCAGCGATATATATAGACAGAGGGACAGACGCGCCCTTAGGAGCTCCCACCATGTACAAGCCAATTCAGTGTATTGCCCTGTCAATCGCCCTACTCTCGCCCGCAGCCCACGCCCTCGAGGCCGACCCCGCCAGCATCCTCATCAACACGCTTGAGAGCGCGATCGTAATTCGGCTTACGGATTCCGGGGAACCCCTCAAGCCGGGCGATGTTACGACCACGCGCTTCATGGTGGAGGACAGCAATTACAGCCGCATGGTGAAGGTGACCCCCGTGGATGGCGGCGTGCGGCTTGAGCCGACGCCCGACTTCGAAGTGGGCAGCTATGACTTGGTGATTGAGACCAAGCGTGGGACAATAACGGTACCCGTGTCTGCCCCATTGAACGGGGAACAGGGCCTGCTGGAACAGCGCACCGAGGCGCTGGGCGGCGCGAGGAACGAAGCCATGCGCGACGTGGGCCTGGCAACTTCCCTGCCCCGTGGAACCGTGAGCTTTAAGCTGGAGCCTCAATACACCGTGGGACAGGCGCTGCGCATCGACGCCCCCGCCACCCCCGGCGCGGCCATGCGCTGGCTGGCCAATGGAGACGTGGCTGCCGAAGGCCCCACCGGCAATGTGCTCGCCTATGTCTTCCCCGCCGAGGGCGACTACCTGCTGCAATTGCAGCAGCGCCGTGCAGGCACAGAATGGGAGATCATCTCCGAGACCAGTACCCTGGTCATCGAACCAGAGCCAATCGTGATGACGGCCAAACCCGGACAGCGCATCACCTTCACCGCGCCAGACGGCTACCAAAAATATACCTGGGTGCTGGCAGGTAACACCGTGTCTGAGAAGCGCAAAGCTGCGCTCACCTTTCCCGCCCCCGGAAAACACGAACTTACCTGCCGCTGTGACCGTGCCGATGGTGAAGGTTTTCGACTGGTGCGCTACGAAGTGACTGCGCAGTAGCGCGGCCCCGACGCCTCCATCGCAATCCCGCCCCCGCCTGTGCCACGATAGGCACCCGAACAAGGAGTTCAATCCCCCGCCGTGAGCGATTGGTATACCTACGAAGATGTGGTCCCGCGCTTGGCCGCTGCTGCCATCATCCTGTCCGATGGCCCCGATGGCCATCCCGAGATATTGCTGGCGCGACGCAACAAGAAGCTGCCCTTCATGGGGGGACACCACGTGTTTCCCGGCGGCGGGCTCGACAAGGAAGACCACGGCGGGTGCGTGCAAGGCACCGACGACGACGAAACCAAGCGCGCCATATTCGCCGCTGCGCGTGAAGTCTTCGAGGAAACCGGCCTGCTCTGCGTGCCCGATGCCCCCGCCCCCGAAGTGCTGCGCCCGTGGCGCGCGCGCCTGCTGGCGCACGAGGCAGGGTTTGGCCAGATTCTGGAATCCGTGGGGCGCTGCCTAAACGCGGACCACTTCGTGCCCGCAGGCATTTGGGTTACCCCCGCCTTCTCCCCCATTCGCTACCGCACGCGCTACTTCGTGTATCAACACACCGGCCCTCACTACGAAGAAGCCGAATCTGAAGACGGCGAAATCGTCGGGCTCGATTGGCTCACCGCCACCGAGGCCCGCCGCCGCTGGCAAGCCGGGCAGATTCGTCTTTCCACCCCCGTGGCCTTTGTGCTGCAACACCTTGCCCGCCTGCCCTTGCAGGAAGCCCTGCCCTGGCTGCACCGCACACCGGGCATGGACCCCACCACCCCCAACCGTTTTGAGTTGCGGCGTGGCATCCACCTAGTCCCCGTGCGCTCCCCCACGCTGCCGCCCGCCACCCACACCAACTGCATCATCATCGGCGAAGACCGCCTGCTCATCATTGATCCCGGCGCGCACGACGACGACGAGCAGCAACACCTGCTCGATCACGTGGCCCACATGGCTGCGCTCGGGGCAACGGTCGAGGCCATCGTCCTCAGCCACGGCCATCCCGACCACACGGGAGCCGCCCTGCGCCTGGCCGAAGCCCACGCCGCGCCGCTTTGGGGACACGCCGAGACCGCCCGGCAAACCGGCCTGACCTTTGCCCGCTTGTTGGCCGACGGCGACCTGCTCTCCCTGCCCGGCGAACCCGGCTGGGAGGTGGTCTGCCTGCACACCCCCGGCCACGACCCCGGCCACCTCGCCTTTCTGGAACGCTCCACCTATACACTGCTGGCAGGGGACCTCATCGCCAACCCCGGCACCATCGTCATCTCCCCCGATTACGAAGGCGACATGACCCAGTACATCGACAGTCTCAACCGCGTGATCGACGAAGACTTCAACTTCATGATTCCCGCACACGGGATGCCCTTCTGGGCGGGCGACGCCAAGCAAAACCTGCGCGACTTGGTCTCCCACCGAATGGCCCGCGAAGAAAAAATATCCGTCGCCCTCGCCGCAGGCGCAACCACCCGCGCCCAAGTGATAGAGCAAGCCTACGCCGACACCCCCAAAGAATCCTGGCCCTTAGCCGACCACCAACTCCGTGCCCACCTAATCCGCCTAGGGATCGCGCTCAAAGCCTGAATCTGCCACTCCCGCCCCTTCGAGAACCCGCGCCTCGCGGGGCCCTAAAACAAAAAGCCGGGCGCACATGCGCCCGGCTTCGTTGCTAGTGTAAAGACTACTGCTTCACGCCCGCTTCGCCATCCATCACCAACGCGGTGCCGTCCCATGTGCCGGTCTTCGTCTGGCCCATGGCGGACACTTCCACCGCGCCAGCCTTGAAAGTGTAAGTGGCGTCCATGCCCTTGCCGCCAGTGATCATCGTGAGCGGGCCACCATTCAGGTGAACGGTGGTGGCGTCTTTGAACTCGACATCGAATTCGCCCAGCTTCCACTTAGTGCCAAACAGCTTCTGGTGTACCGGGTCAACGCCTTCCACTGCGGGCGCAGCAGCAGCGGCTTCGGCAGCAGGCGCGGTTTCCGAAGGGGCAGCTGGTGCGGCGACAGCGGCGGGTTCCGCCGGGCCATCCATCATGGGCTTGGCTTCTTCCACCACTGCAGGCGCGGCAGCGGGGGCCGCAGCAGGCGCGGCGCCCGAGGGGGTAGCCGCGTCGGGCTGGCTGCCGCCGCAACCTGCGAGGGCTACCGTAATACTCAACGCTCCCAAGATCATGCCATTCCGAAACATGTGAATTTCCTTCTTGTTGTTGCCCCAGATTCTTGATATTGCCCTTGGGGATTAACGCGGATTGTATCACCCGATCCGCTGGATTCCAATGGGGCATTAATGCGATGGCGACACGAACTTAAGCCCGGCAATACCAGTGACAATCAGCGCTATGCAGAACAGCTTTGCGGGGTCACGAGATTCGCCGAGTACGGCCATGCCCAGTATTGCAGTACCCACCGCGCCAATGCCGGTCCACACGGCGTAGCCCGTGCCCACGGGAATATGGCGCAGAGCCTGCGAGAGCAGTATGAAGCTCACGGCCATGCTGGCTAGCGTCAGCAGCGATGGCACTAGCCGCGTGAAGCCTTCGGTATACTTCAGCCCTATCGCCCAACCCACTTCAAAGATTCCCGCGACTATCAACATTACCCAAGGCATGGCTTGCCTCCTAATCAGGTACTCCACAAATGGAAACCCGGAGCCTCGCAGCGGCGCGAAACTCCGGGCAGAAATCGAGTTTGTTATCAGGCAGTGCGGCGGCGCACCCTTGCGGCGGCCAAAGCACCCAGTGTTGCCAAGCCCAGCAGCATGTCTCCCAAGCCAGCGGCCTTGCCCTCTTCGCCGCCGCCGTTGCAGCCGCCGCCTTCGCCGGGCACTTCACCCAATACCACCAGCACGCTGGCCAGTTCGCCGGGGTTGATGACCACGTTACGCGTTTCGGGTTCAAAGCCGGGGGCTTCCACTTCGACGTTGTACGACCCATCAGGCAGGGCAGCGAAGACGTACACGCCGTCCTCGTTTTCGGCGGTGTCGGCGTAGTCCCCAGGGGCAAGGCCCACCACGGCATCTTCAACGCGCTCGTTGGTCTCTGCATTCGTGACTGTGCAGAACAGACTCGCGGCAAGTAGTGCCTGACCCGCGCCGAGGAAGGGCACGAAGTCCGCCGGGCCCTCGATGGCCGCGTCGATGGTGGCTTCATCGTCCGAGGCCCAGTCGTTCTCTTCCATCTTCACCACTTCGGGCCGTTCATTCAGCACTGCCGCGCCTTCAATGGAGGGGATGTCGAAGGTGTTCCAGCCCGCGCCCGCGTCGGTAGCGTCGCCAAGGTTGCCCTCGTCGTCTACATCGTCGCCCTGTTTGTCGCTGTTGTCGCGCAATATAACGCCCGCCGTCTCGCCGCCCTTGCTCTGCGCGGCTATATTACGGAAGGTGGAGCGGCGCAGCTTGGGGGTTGCGTCAATAATCTCGATGCCCACGGCCAAGTCCTGGAATATGCAGGTGTCCACCACGCTATCCGCCGTGCCTGCCCCGTCTGCCAGGATGCCGATAGCCGCATTCTGGAAGGTGACATTGCGCACGCGCATGGCCACGCCCGCGCCGCCGCCAGTCATGTCGAGCAATACGTCAGTCGGTGCAAGCCCTTCGAGCGTGAGGCGCTCGAGGCGGCTGTCGTCCACGCCGGTGACTGCGCCGGTGAGGACGGCCCCACCTTCGCCCGCCAGGGTTACAAAGGGGCGCAAGGTAACGTCATCGCTGTACACGCCATCAAGCAGCACCACCGTCCCGCGCTTTTCGGCGGAGGCGGCAGCGGCGGCAATGCCCAAGGCAAAGCGAATGGTGCGGAAGGGTTGCAGGCGCGTGCCGAGCAGGTAGTTGTCCACTCCGCCGCTGGCGGAAACGAAATAGGTGCGCGCCGGGCTGGCCGCATCCACCGGCGAACCGCCGCGCAGGAATTCTTCAAAGTTATTGAAGGTATCGCCGTCCGGGTCTTCGAGCCGGTCGGTCGGGTCGAGCGGGTTCAACGAGGGAAGGAAGCCCGCCTCGTAGGCATCGCCCATGCCGTCGCCATCTGAATCGGGATCATCCAGCTCTGTGCCGTAGATGCAGGTCTCTTCGCAGTCGGTCAGGCCGTCTCCGTCCAGGTCGCTGTTGTCGTCGTCGGCACAGTTGCCCGCGCACTCGTCGGGGTCGGTGCCGGGGCAATTCGCCAACACCGCCACCGAGCGCCGCAACTGTATTGCGGTGTTGCCGCTACGGTCGGTCACGTCATAGGTGATCACATAACGCCCCGGCACACCGGGGTTGACGAAGTCTCCCCCTACAATTATCTGCGCAGACAGGTCACCATCGGCATTGTCGAAGGCCGATACGCCGGGGTCCACAAAGGACTGCTGACAATTGAGGGTAACGCCGCCACCAAGCAGGGCAAGCACGGGACGCACCGGGTCTCTGCGCAGGTTGGTGCCGATGAAGCCGGTGTTATTCGCGGTGCCCAAGGAATCCCGGTATCGCACGCGGCTGTTGATGGTACGCGGAGCGGTTTCGGAAAGCGGCACTTCGAGATCAACGAAGAATGCCGCAGGCGGCTCGAGCCCGCCCAGCCATGCAAAGCGTAGCGTGCCTTCAGTCTGCAACGGAATCACGTTGGGTACATCGTCGCCGGACACGCCACCAAAGGTCCAGCCGGAGGGAACCTCGGTGTCGAAGAAGGTTACCGTGGGCGTGCCAGCGCCGGGCAGCAGATCAATGTTCATGCGCAGGCGCACCGTCTGGCCGGGAATGTAATAGTCGTTGGCCAACCCAGCCACGCCGCTGACAGGCGTGATCGTAAGCGCGACCTCGTCAATCGGGTCAGGCGCTTGCGCCGAGGCAGGCGGTGCCCAGTTCAAAATTATGGCGACTGCCATCACGGCGAGCATAAATCGCGTGGCCAGCTTCATCTATCCATCTCCCACTACGGCCCCGACGGGCCGGTTCAACTCGAAAACAATGCAATCAGTATATCACCAATTTTGAAATCGTGCTGTTACCACAAGTTACGGTTCAGCACCCGAGCCAGCGCCAGCGTCAACAACGTCAACGCCCCCACCAGCGCACTGCCCAGGTCGGCGCTCAGGGGAACCGCCTTGCCCGGTGCCGGGCATTGGCAACCGGTCGGCGTGGGCTCGGGGTCCGGGTCGTCGCCCGCAGCCAGTGTAAATAACGCAGACTCTATTCCCCCACGCTGCACGAAGACCGGCATCTGCTGCCCCTTGAAACCGGGCGCGGTGACGGTGATCGTGTAGGAGCCCTCCGGAATCACCGCAAAGCCATACACGCCCTTGTCGTTGTCAGTTACCGCGCTGAGGTTAGACGCCCCCAAACTAACGGTGGCGTTTTCCACGGGGGAGCGGTCAGAGGACTTAAGCACGGAACAGAACAGCGCGCCCGCCAACAAGTTACTGCCTGCGGGAATGGGGGGATCAAAATCCACCGGTCCATTGACGCGCGCGTCAATGAAGGCGAGGTCGTTGGTATCCCAATCGTTGCGCTCCATCACCACGGTACCGCTACCCTGATTGATGATGCTGATACCTGTGGAATCCACGAAGCGGTTCCACCCAGTATTGGGGTCGCCCGCCTTGCCCAGACTGCCGCCGCAGGGCGCAGCCCCGGTATCCGCAAAGACCATGTAGGCCGTGAAGTGATCGCGGAAGGTGGAGCCGAATATCTTGGGGTGGCAGCCGTTTATGGCGATGCCCACGTCAAGTTGTTCAAAGCGGCAATTGTCCACGGTTCCTGCACCGGGGCCATCCCCTTCGCAGGTGATGCCGGTATTCAGGAAATCGCTGGTGCCGATGAAGGTCACGTCTTCAACGTCCATGGCCACATCGTCCAACGTGAGCAGAGCTGCCTCGGGCTGGGTCACGTTTACCGTCACAACCAGGTTGCGCAGGGCTGCGCCCTCTGCGCCCGTTATCGGGCCCACGATGGCGGTGCAATCCCCGAACTCCTCCTCAATGCAGGGGGCGCGGCTGATGAGGGCAAGGCCGGGGCGCAGGGTCAGCGCACCGATGTAGATGCCCGCCTCCAGCAGCAGCTTGGCGGGGCCTTCGCCTTTGGCATCGAGCTGGGCAAGGGCGTAGGGAATGGTCCGCCACGGCGCTTCCAACGTGCCGCCCTCGGGCGTGTCTACGCCTTGCTGGTCCACGTAGAAGGACGGTGCCGGATCGCTGGGATCATTCAGCGCGGTGCCAGCAAGGAACTCCCGCAGGTTGGAATCGCCGTCGTTGTCCAGGTCACCCAGCCCATCGGTCACGTCTACGGGATTGGTGCCGCTGTTGGCCTCGTCGCCATCGGGTATGCCGTCCTCATCGGTGTCAAGCAGCGTGGGGTCAGACCCGAGGCAAGCTTCCACGCAGTCGTTGAGGGTGTCGTTGTCAGTGTCCACGGCAAAGGCAGCGGTGCATTGTTCGTTGCACTCAGCCAGCGGGGAATCCCCTTGGTCCAGCGTTGTGCCGGGGCCTGAGCTGGTCAGGTCAACATCGCAGGTACGCCACGTGGCTTCGCCCGATACCTGCTGTTGTCCTACTGCCGTGGCGGGTACGGCCACGGTATAGGTAAATGTGGCAGGCAGGGTGGGCGGTCCTTCTATCCACGAAAACGTCAGCGCGCCCAGGGTGCCCGGCTCGGGCTGCACCGTCGGAACTTGCGGCCCTTCCGCGCTGGCAAACCGCCAGCCGGGGGGCAGGTCTTCGGTAATCGACAGGGCTTCCAAGGGGGAGGCGCAGGCCTCGGTTACGTTCACGGTGAACTGCATGGCCGCACCGGGGGGATAGGTGCTATTCGATGCCGTTCGGGTATAGCTGACGCAGCCCGGCTGGTCTTGGCAGGTGATCACGCCGTCGGTCACCGTAGTATCAACCGGGCCTGCAAACTGCGCAGTGCCTGTGCCAACGCGGTATTCCGCCGTGCCGGAGAATACGTTCTCGCCGTTCGCGCTGGCGGGTGGGCGAATCGTATAGGTATACGAGAAGGGATACGCCTGCGCGCTTATCCAGGAGAACTCGAGTTCGCCCGTCTCCCCCACGTCGGGCCGGGTGTCGGGGGGCGATGCCCCGCCCGAGGAAATATAGACCCAGCCTTCAGGCGGAGTCTCGACAAGTCCCAAAGCGGAGATC
>JBIKMR010000117.1:0-12384 GCA_044359155.1 Candidatus Hydrogenedentales bacterium
TCCTTTGCCGCGTCTCCCGATGCCACCAACTTCCAGACAGCCGCGCCGTATTCGGCGAGCGTGGATATCGCTGCGGACGTGGCAATTGTGTATGGCACGCAGGGGGATTTTGCGGAGCGTGTTGCGGGGTGGCGGGCGCAGGGCTATGGCGTGGCCATGATGACGGGGATATCGTGGGGCAGGTATAGCGATTACTATGGCGAGGGGGACGCCTTCAAGCGGGACGAGGTGCAGACAACGGCGACGGGCGAGCTGCGAATGCACGGGGTGAACGTGGGGTACAACGTGCCCACGCCTGCGTATGTGGAGTACATCAAGCAGCGGGTGGCCCCGGCGGTGGATGCGGGCGTGCGCGCCATCTATATGGAAGAGCCGGAGTATTGGGCGAACACGGGGTGGAGCGCGGCGTTCAAGCAGGAATGGCAGCGCTATTATGGCACGCCGTGGCAAGCGCCCGATTCGAGCGTGGACGCGCAATACAAGGCAAGCCGCCTGAAGTATGAGCTGTACTACAACGCGCTGGCCGAGGTGTTCCGCTTTGCCAAGCAGCGCGCGCGCGAGCAAGGCCGCGAGATTGAATGCCATGTGCCCACGCATTCGCTGATCAACTACGCGCACTGGGGCATTGTCAGTCCCGAGTCCCATTTGATGGACCTGCCCGAGATGGATGGCTACATCGCCCAGGTGTGGACGGGCACGGCGCGCACGCCGAACCGCTATCGCCGCGACACGCGCGAGCGTACCTTCGAGTCCGCCTACTTTGAATACGGCCAAGCGTGGAGCATGGTGCGTCCCACGGGCCGCAAGGTGTGGTTCCTGCACGATCCCATCGAGGACAACCCGAACCACACGTGGGCGGACTACAAGGTGAACTATGAGGCGACGGTGGTGGCATCGCTGTTGTGGCCGGCGGTGGATCGCTTCGAGGTGGTGCCGTGGCCGAACCGCGTGTTCGAGGGGCAGTATCCCCGCAGCGATCTGGAACGCAAGCCCTCAGGGGAATTCATCGAGACCGAGCGCGAGGGCATTCCGCAGGACTACGCCGCCGAGCTGCTCGCCGTGATGAATGCGCTGGCAGACATGACGCAGGCTGAAGTGAAGCTGGATGCGGGCGAGCCGGGAATCGCCGTGGCGGTGTCGGACACGTTGATGTTCCAGCGGGCTGCCCCGTCCCCCAGTGACCACGCCTTCGGCTGCTTCTATGGCCTGTCCCTGCCGCTGCTCAAGCACGGCATACCCGCGCAGGTGGTGCAGATGGAAACGCTTCGCAGTCCAGCAGACCTTGGGGACACCCGGCTGCTGTTGTTGTCCTACGATGGGCAGAAGCCGCTCAAGCCGGAATACCACGCCGTGCTTGCTGACTGGGTGCGCGGGGGAGGGCGGCTGTTGATTGCAGACGACAATGCCGATCCCTACAACGCGGTGAAGGAATGGTGGAACGAGAACGGCGCAACCACGCGCACCCCGCGCGATGCGCTGCTCGAAACCCTGGGCGTGGTCGCTGCGCCGGGGCAATTGCAGACCGTGGGCACGGGCCGGGTGTTGCTGTTGGACAAGTCTCCCACCAAGCTGTCGCTGGATCGCAAGGGTGCCGACGAGGTGATCAACGCCGTGGCGCAGACGTTGGAAATCCCAAGAGAAGAACTACGCACCGGCAACCACATCCGCCTGGACCGTGGCCCCTACACCATCGCCGCCTGTATGGATGAATCCGTAAGCGATGCTCCGTATACGATCAGCGGAACCTATGTTGACCTGTTCGACCCGGCCCTCGGCGTGAAGGTCAATCCTGTACTCGCGCCCGGACAACGCGGGCTCTATCGGCGCATTGTTGCCAATGCGCTGCCGCAGGTGCTGGGCGCATCCACGCGCGTGCGCGATGTGGTGGTGGAGGGGAACGCGCTGCGCTTCAACACGCGTGGCCCGGTGAATACCCCGTGCCGGATTGTGGCACAGATACCCTCTGCGCCAACGCGTGTGGAAGTGGATGGGGGAGAGGTGGCCCTGCCGGTATGGGATGTGCATACGCAGACGGTGCGCATAGAGTTTCAGAATCAGGCGCGCACTGTTCCGGTAACGATTGCTTGGTAATTGGGAGCGCATCGCTACCGCGATGCGGCGCACGCAGCAAGCGCTGGCAAATGGGTGGGGTCGATGCTGCGCAGGCAGCATGGCGGTAGCCATGCGCTCCCACTTGCCCCATTCCCAAATCTCGTGGGATGTGCTATAACATCCGGTGAGGTGGCTTACCGTGATTCGTGGCGCAGTTACTATATTTGTGGCACTACTTTTTCTCCTTGTGGAGCCTGCACTGGCGCAGTCTCATTCTGCGGACACAGACACGGACTACGCGTTGTCCTTGCAGGAACTCCTGCGTGTCATCCAGTTGTACAACGCGGGCGAGCACCATTGCGATGGCAGCGGTGAAGACGGCTATGCGATTGGCAACACCGACCGCAGCTGCGATGCACACAGCGCGGACTACGCCTCCCCCTTGTGGAGCCTTTCGCTGAGCGAACTGCTGCGGCAGATTCAGTTGTTTAGCTCGCAAACATTTGGTTGTTCAGAATCCACGGAAGACGGTTTCGACCCCGGCACTTCGGGCGGCTGCGTGCAGGCGCTGGACGTTATCATCAACGAGTTTCTCACGGTGAACGACACCTCGGTGCTCGACGAGGATGGCGACAACGAAGATTGGATAGAGCTGTACAACCCTAACGATTTCGCGGTGGACCTAGAGGGTTGGTCGCTCACCGATAGCGATGACAACCCGCGCGAGTGGGTGTTTCCCGCCGTGTCGATTCCCGCCGATGGCTACCTTGTGGTGTTCGCGTCGGATAAGAATCGCCGCCCCGAGAACGGTGGCGAGCTGCACACAAACTTCAAGCTGACGAGCAACGGTGAATACCTTGCGCTGTTCACGGCGGAAGAGCCTCCGCGTGCGGCGACTGCTTTTCTGCCGGGCTTTCCGCCGCAGGAGGACGACATATCCTACGGTCGCCTGCCGGGGCTGGACGAGTATGGCGTGTTGGGCACGCCCACGCCCGGCGCGGCAAACACGCTGGATGAGCTGGCCCTGCCCAAGGCCGATACCCCCACAGCGGTGCCGGGGCGCGGGTTCTATGAAACACCGCAGGCTGTCTTCCTGATTGCGCCGGTCTCCGGCGGGCAGGTGCGGTATACGCTGGATGGTTCTGAGCCGGACGAGACGAATGGTGTGGATTACAGCGTGCCGATTGCGGTGTCGGCGAACGCCGTGATACGCGCCGCGACATTCGCGGAAGGCAGCCGCCGCTCGGACGTGATCACGCACAGCTACAAGTTTGGCGAGGCTGCACGCATTGCGCCGATTGCAGCGCTTTCGATAGCGGCAGACGAAGAGACGGCGCTCTATGAGCCGGATGGAATCATGGCCATCGTGGGCGGCATCTATGACGGTGGCCACTGGACGGCAGTGGAACCGACCGATTACAACAACGCGTTGATGAACGGGCAGGACTACGAGCGGCGGGTGTCGGTGGAATATCTTGCGCCGGGCGGCGACAACTTCCAACTGGACGCGGGCCTGCGGTTGCATGGCAGCCCGGTGTCGCGCATATCGCGTTCGCGCGGGGACGATTGGGTGTCGTGCGAATGCGGCCCCGGCCAGCCTGCGCATTGCACCAATGGCCAGACCTCCTTCAACAAGTTCAGCTTCAAGCTCTACTTCCGCAACGAATACGGACAGGCGTGGCTGGAAGAACCCATCATCCCCAATGCAGCTGCGCCCCGCCTGCAACACCTGGTGCTGCGTGGTGGCACGGGGTCCTGCAACCGTTTCCTGAACGATGAACTGGTGCGCCGCCTGCACGCGGACATGGGCCACGTGGCCGCCACGGGCGAAGTGTTTGCGCTCTACCTGAACGGCGATTTCAAAGGGCACTACAACGGCGTGCAACGCCTGCGCGAACCCTTCTTTCAGGAAGCCCAAGCATCGTCCACGGGATGGGACGTTATCGAAGAATTCGAGGAAGTGAGCGAGGGGGACGGCATCGCGTGGGAAGCCATGCGCGATTTCGCGCTGGGCAACGACCTTTCGCAGCAGGAGAACTATGATGCGCTCGGCGCGATGCTGGACATTCCACACTTTGTGGATTACCTGCTGGTCCAGATTTACACAGGCAATGTGGATTGGCCCTTCAACAACTGGACGGCGGCCCGCGAGCGCAGTGAGGGAAGCCGTTTCCGCTTTTACGTGTGGGACGCGGAGGCTGCCTTTGGCAACGTGAACGTGAACAACTTCACCACCTCGGTACGCGGCGGTGGGTTGAATGGAGAAGAGTTTCCCGTGGCGCGCATCTATCGCGCTCTGCGCGCCAATGCAGGGTTCCGCGCGCTGGTGCAGCAACGCATCAACCTGCACTTGGCAGACGGTGGGGCCTTGTCCTCGGCGAACCTTGATGTCCGCCGCGACGAGCTAGAAGCTCAAATGGCGGGTGTGTTCCCCGATATCGACACCAGCATCATTGACACCTGGATGACGCAGCGCGCGGCGATAGTGCTGGCACAGCTGGAGGCCGAGGGGCTGTACACGCCTTAGGCCAACGACTAATTATTCTTGCGGAGGCGCACTATCCAGCCATAGTGCGGCGTTGGCCAAGCCAATAGTTTCCGCTTGCGGGAAGTGCCCCCGCCATTCGATTTCCATGTAGACGGATTCGCCAGCGGCCAAAGCGTCGAGGTGCAGCAAGTCCCAACCTTCGGAAACCGGGGCATTGGGTCGTGGCTCGCGGGTGGTGCTTTGAATCGTGATTGCATTCGCCGCCCCTTCAAAGTAAAGGCGCGCGCGAATGTCTCCCACGTTTCGCGGGCAATTCACCCAGACTTGCATAGAAGCCAGCCTGCCCGGCGCGCACGGAACCGAGGGACTGCGCACGCGGCTGAAAGCAAAGCCTGCGGGCTGGGCGATGGATACCGTGCCCGTTGCGGGGTCGATGCTGATGGGTCTACTTCCGCCTTCCGCGTGCCAGAGGGTCCAGGCAGTGGGGCTGCCCATCAGGTCGCCGGGGGTTAGTGTGGCTAGAGGGGGCAGCGCCGCTTGGCGAAAGTTCGCAAGCTGCGCGTCTACATACAACACGTCTTCGCGCTGTGTATCTGCGGGCCGTTGGCCCATGCCATAGGCGGAACTCCAGTCGTGGCCGCGCAGGGTGTGCAGGTGCGGGGTCCAAATGCGCACAGGGCCCGTGGCGGGCAGCACGGCGGGGTGGAAGCGGTTGTATAGCTTGTCGGCGTAATGGTCGAAGGTGGCGTTGCCCGGTTCGCCCAGCAGCAGGATGTCGCCATCCCCGGCGCGCTGAGCAATCTCGCTGATCGCACTCTTGGTGTCGCCGTCCACGCAGGCAATGTCTGCCGTGGCGCGTTCGAAATTGGTGGCGTAAGGAAAGAGTGAAACCATGGAGAACACGCCCAACAGGAATGCCAAGGCTATGGCGCGTGCTGCCCCGGCGGGGGCCATGCTGGCCAGCCATGCCGCGCCCGTGGCGTAGGCACAGGCAAAGATGGGCACCAGCGTGAGGCTGTAACGGGGCTCGATTTTCAGGCCCGTGACCAGCAGCGCAATGACTGGCCCTGCCAGCACAGCCAGCAGCACGCCCGCCGTGGCATTGCCGCGAATCAGCGCGGCAATGCACCCGGCCAAGGCAAGGGTCGCAAAAGCCCAGAACCACAATCCGGTGCCCGTGGTAATGAGGGATGTGAAGTGATCGAAGGGCAGCCATCGAGTTTGCTCTGCGCCAGACACAAAGGCGAAGGCGTCCACGGGCCACTCGCCCGTGAACACGCGGGCGACCATGGCCATGGGCAGGCTGAAGGCGGGGCTGTATGCAATTGAGGTGAGTGCCAAGCCCACGCCCAGTGCGCCGCCTCCGCCCAGCGTGGCGAACAGGGTGGGGCGGGCAAACCATCCATCACGCCTGCCGCGCAGCAGGTAGTCCACCGCAAGGGCAAGGCCCCAGCCCGCATAGAGCAGCAGCGCCACAACGTGGCTGTACGCCATGCAGAACGAGGTGAGCGCCATGCCTGCCAGGAGCAGCCATCGGGGGCGTGACAGGTGGGCCGCAAGTTGCCATGTGGTGAGCAGGGCAAAGAGCATGACCAGCGAGTAGCTGCGGAAGTTGGTGGAATAGGTGATGTGGGAAAGGTGGACCGTCAGCACCAGCACGGCGGCCAGCGCGGGTCCACGCCCGCCGAAGGCGCGCTTGCTGAATAGGTAAGCCACGGGCAATAGGGCCATGGCCGCGAGGAATGCGGGCAGGCGCAGCACCCAGTCCGCGTCGCTGCCCAGCAGGCGGCTGGAAGCCCATGCCGCAAGGGAATTCAGCGGCTGGTTGTTGCACTGGTACATTTCAAAGAGGAAGCGGTGGAGCCCGGGGCGGATGTACTCGTCATACGAATATGCCTCATCGGGCGCGAGGGAGTTTTCAAAGCCCGGCAGGCGCAGCGCCACGGCCAGTGCAAACAATATCCACAGCGCCACCACGGCCCGGCGTCTAGTCCAGAATTCTTCCATCCAATGCTCCTTGCAACGGAGGGAGTGTAGCCGACCCGGCGGGCGCGATTCCGCTATACTCCAAGACAGGCTTGGGCAAGGGAATTCCACGTGCGCATCAAGTGGGCACTCAGCATTGATCGACTTGTAGGCGCGCCATTGGGGTTGGCGCTGCGTGCGGCTGCCGGTCTGTTTCCCCGCGCTCGCCGTGCGCCCGGTCCCATCGAGCCGCCCCGCCACATCCTTGTACTTAAGTGCCTAGGGTTTGGCAGCATCATCCAGATGGCGCCGATGCTTGCCACGCTGCGCGCCCAGTGGCCGGAAGCCCGCATCACGCTGCTCACCTTCGAGCAGAACGCCGGGCTGGCCGCGCTGATGCCGTGCATAAACGACGTGGCAACCATCGAGTTTCGGCGAGGGCGGCTGCGCTTTGCATGGGAAACCCTGCGCGCCATCTTGCACCTGCGCCGCGCGAGGCCCGACCTGCTGATCGACTGCGAATTCTTCTCCTATTACGTCGCCTTTTTAACCCACCTCATCGCCCCGGCGAAAGCCGTGACGATTGGCTACTTCAACAACCGCCGCACCAAGGACTGGATATTTACCCACGCGATCGCCATTGATTTATCCGAGCACATTACCCAGTCCTTCCAGAAAGCGCTTGCGCCGATTGGCATTGACACACCGCCGCCCATGCTGGAAGAGTGCGGGTTCGCCATACCCCAAGGGGCGCACGAATCGCTGGCTGGGAAGCTGACGGCGTGGGGGATTGGGGACTTGGGGAGCGCCGTGGTGGTGAACATCAACGCCAGCGACCTGTGCCTCAACCGGCGCTGGCCGGTCGAGCGATACCAGGAACTGCTGCGCAGGCTGGCGCAGACGGATGCCGCCCCGCGCGACTACCTGTTGATAGGCGGCCACGAGGATGTGGAGTATGTGACGGCCTGCTGCAACGCGCTGGCGGGTGTGGTGGGGGTGCATAACTTGGCAGGCAAGACCACGCTGCCCGAGCTGGCCGCGTTGCTGTCGGGGGCGGCGCTGTTCATTGGGAACGACAGCGGGCCGCTGCATCTTGCTGAGGCCTGCGGCGTGCCCAGCATTTCCTTCTTCGGGCCGGAGACGCCCAACCTCTATGGGCCCCGGGGCGAGAAGCACACCGTGTTCTACGACCGCCCCCATTGCAGCCCTTGCCTCAACGTGTTCTACGCCAAGGACAACAACTGTAACGACAACATCTGCCTCAAGGCGATTAGCGTGGAGCAGGTGATACAAAAAACCCGGAGCGTCGTTCGACGATCCGGGTAATTTAACGAAGGAAAAAATGGAGCGGGAGACGAGGTTCGAACTCGCGACCCTTAGCTTGGAAGGCTAATGCTCTACCAACTGAGCTACTCCCGCCCGCGAGAAAAAATCAAAAGATGGTGGTGGAGGTTGGGTTCGAACCAACGTAGGTATACACCAATGGGTTTACAGCCCATCTCCTTTAGCCACTCGGACACTCCACCACTAAAGACAAAACCGCCCGCCCAACCTGCGGCGGCAACCGGCACAACAACTACTGGAGCTGACGAGAGGCCTCGAACCCCCGACCTGCTGATTACAAGTCAGCTGCTCTACCAACTGAGCTACGCCAGCAAGGCTCGGCATGGGTAAATATTCCACGCCAGCGGACATAGAGGATAGCAATCCGGGGAATACCCAGTCAAGCAGCAACTCTGGGTCGCGCCTCACAAGGCCTTTGCCTTTGCCCACTTGACCCCGCCCCCCATTCCGCTACACAATACGGGCGACCGGGGAAGTGTCACGCGCAATACAGCGCACGAAGAGTCGTGCGTTGCAGGCTGCAATGCCCCCTTGTCCCCCGCCCTCCCAAGGAATCCCCCATGAGCTACACCATCTGTCTCATTCCCGGCGACGGCATCGGCCCTGAAGTGGCCAACGCAACCCGCTCGGTTATCGACGCGCTGAACTTGGGTATTGAATGGATCGAATTACCTGCGGGCGCGGCGGCGGCAGATGAATACGGCGAGGTGCTTCCCAAGTTCACCATCGACAATATCATTCGCCACAAGTGGGCGCTCAAGGGCCCCGTTACTACGCCGATTGGGCGGGGCTTCTCGAGCGTGAACGTGGCTCTGCGCAACCGGCTGGAACTCTACAACTGCCTGCGCCCCATCCGCAGCCTGCCCGGTGTGAAGACGCGATATGACGGTATCGACATGGTCATCTTCCGCGAGAACACGGAAGGCCTCTATGTGGGGCAGGAGAACGAGGTCGTCAAGGGCGTGGTCACCAGCCTCAAGGTGGTCACCCGCGCCGCGAGCGAGCGTATCGCCAAGGCCGCCTTCCTGTATGCCAAGGAACGCGGGCGCAAGAAGGTGACGGTCTTTCACAAGGCCAACATCATGAAGAAGACCGATGGCCTCTGGCTCGAATGTGCACGCAAGATGCACGAGGAAATTGCGCCCGACATTCGTTACGAAGAGCAGCTCATCGACAGCGGCTGTATGCAGTTGGTGCGCCAGCCCGAGAACTTTGACTGCCTGCTCTGCCAGAACCTGGACGGCGACATCATCAGCGACTTGTGCGCTGGGTTGGTGGGTGGCCTAGGCGTGGCACCCGGCGCGAACATTGGCGATGATTGCGAAATCTTCGAGGCTACCCACGGTAGCGCGCCCGACCTTGCGGGGAAGAATCTGGCCAATCCGCTCGCCCTCATCATGAGCGCGGAGATGATGCTGGCCCACCTTGGGGAGATGGCTGCCGCCGACAAGCTGCGCAACGCCTATGAAGACGTGCTCACCTTGGGCGACAAGGCCGAACTTACCCGCGACCTCGGTGGCACCAATGGCACGATGGGATTCGCCGAGGCCGTTATCAGGCGTTTTTGAAAGCGCTGACCAATGCAGCGGGGATCTAGGCCGAAACAGAATCTAAGTCGAGGATGCGGAGGATATCAGCTTCGTTCGCGTCTACGGTGTGGGGTTCTTCGGCGACGGCGATGGCGTTGTCCGGGTCCTTCAGGCCGTGGCCGGTGAGGATGCAGACCACGCGGACGAGGTCGCCGTGTCTCGGCTGGACGTTCTCGAAGTAGCCATTCTCCGCCAGCTTGAACAAGCCCGCCACGCCTGCTGCGCTGGCCGGTTCGCAGAACACGCCCTCGGTTGCGGCAAGCACTCGGTAAGCTTCCTTGATCTGCCGATCCGTCACCATGCCAATTAGCCCGCCGGACTCATCGCGCGCGGCAATGGCCTGCTGCCAGCTTGCCGGGTTGCCAATGCGAATGGCCGTGGCGATGGTCTGCGGATTTTCCACCGGCTTACCCAGCACGATGGGGGCGGAGCCTGCCGCCTGAAAGCCGAGCATCTTCGGCAGAATGGTCGTCTTGCCCAGCTCGTGGAATTCCTTATAGCCCTTCCAGTATGCAGTAATGTTGCCCGCATTGCCCACCGGCATGGCCTGAAAATCGGGCGCGGTATCTAGCGCCTCGATGATCTCGAAGGCCCCGGTCTTCTGTCCCTCGATGCGGTAGGGGTTCACCGAGTTCACCAGCGCAATCGGGTGGCTCTCGCAAATCTGGCGCACCAGCTTCAGCGCGTCGTCAAAGTTGCCACGAATCTGGATGACCTTCGCCCCGTGAATCATCGCCTGCGACAGCTTGCCCAGCGCAATCTTGCCCTCGGGAATCAGCACCGCGCAGCGTATCCCCGCGCGCGCCGCATAGGCCGCCGCGCTGGCAGACGTGTTGCCGGTAGACGCGCACATGATTGCCTTGTAACCATCCTCGACCGCCTTGGTCACGGCCATCGTCATGCCGCGATCCTTGAAGGAGCCCGTGGGGTTCAGGCCCTCAAACTTGAGGAAGACCTCCACGTTCGGGTGGATGGCCGCGCTCAACTTGTACGCGGGAATCAGCGGGGTGGTCCCCTCGTTCAGGCTGATCACACAGGTGTCCGGGGTCACCGGCAGGTATTGGCGGTATCGTTCAATCAGGCCAACGCTTCGCATGGTGTGTTCCTAAGCCAGCACGCGCAGCAAGTGCGTCGGCTCGGCGATAAAGTCCTGGGCATCAATTTCAGACACCGCCTGCATCACGGCAGACTCGAGCGCATAGTGCGACATGATGACCACGTGCGCGGGCGTGTCTTCCGATTCCTCATGCTGGAAGCACGAGGCAATGCTCACGCCGTGTTTGCCCAGCGTCGTGCAAATCTGCCCCAGCACGCCGGGGTGATCCTTCGTGGTCAGGCGCAGGTAATAGCGCCCGCGCAGCAGGCCAATCGCCCGCACCTCCAGCGAGTGGTTGTACGTAAACGCGGGGCGCGGGTTGCCGGGGTTCGTGGCAATGTCCACAATGTCGCCCACCACCGCGCTGGCCGTGGGCATCTTGCCCGCGCCGCGCCCTTGGTAAAACGTGTCGTCCGCCAAATCGCTCTGCACAAACACCGCGTTGAACTCGCGCCGTGCCGATGCCAGCAGGTGATCCTGTGGAACCAGCGTGGGATGGACGCGAACCTCGATCTCGCCCTCGGTGCGGCGCGCAATCGCCAACAGCTTGATGTCGTATCCCAACTCGTCGGCATAAGTCACGTCCAGCTGGGTCAGCTTGGTGATGCCCTCCACGTAAATGTCTTCGAGCTTTACCTGCGTGTTGAAGCAGAGCGACGCAAGAATCTGGCACTTGTGCGCCGTGTCGTGTCCCTCGATGTCCAAGTCCGGCGGTGTCTCCGCAAAGCCCGCCTCGATGGCCTGGGCCAGCGCGTCGCCGAATTCGAGTTCCTCTTCCTGCATCCGCGTGAGGATGTAGTTGCAGGTGCCATTCAGCACGCCGTACACGCCGTGGATATGGTTCGCCGCCAGCGATTCCCGCACGCCCTTGATGATGGGAATCGTGCCCGCCACCGCCGCCTCATAGCGCAGCCACACGTTGTTGCGTGCAGCCGCCTCGGCCAACTCGGGGCCATGGTGCGCCAGCAACATTTTGTTCGCCGTCACCACGTGCTTGCCCGCCTCGAGCGCGGCGAGAATAAACTTCTTCGCCACCGTCACCCCGCCGATCAGCTCGCACACCACCTGCACTTCCGGGTCGTTGATCAGCGCCATTGCGTCGCCGCTCACCGTGACCCCGTCCAGGTTGTATTGCGCCAGCGCATCCGTGTTCAGGTCCGCCACGTGCCGCAGCACAATGTCGAGCCCCGTCTTGTCGCGGATCACCCCCGCGTTGCCTTGCAATGTTTCAATGACGCCACCACCCACGGTGCCCGCGCCAATAACTCCAACCCCTACCGCCATGTGAACTTCCTTCTCGTATCGCAAATCTTCAGGCTGTGATTGCTTCACGCCCCCGGATTCAAAGTACATAAAACATCGCCCACCTTCACCGCGTCGCCCTCGGCCACGCGCCACTGCGCCACCGTGCCAGCGGCGGGCGAGGGTACCACAAAGGCGGCCTTGTCAGTAATCAGCTCCAGCAGATCATCACCCACTTCCAAGTGCTCGCCAACGGCTGCCAGCAATTCGGATACCTTGCCGCCGGTCACGGCATCGTCATCGTCACCCAGGCTGGGCAAATGTATTTCAATCATGCTGCTTCCATTCCTGGCCGTATGCGCCCCTCACCCTAACCCTCTCCCCGGGGGAGAGGGGATAAAAGGCGCTCCGCCGCTGCGGGGGACTGCAACAATACTTCAGACTTATACGACGAACGGACGAACGGCCCCGCCACGGCGAAGAGGAAGCCCATCTCATACGCGGCGGCTTCGTGCGCGGCAAACTCTTCCGGGGTCACAAAGCGCTGCACATCAGCGTGCTTGTGCGTGGGCTGCAAATACTGGCCAATGCTCACCGCATGGCAACCG
>JBIKMR010000369.1:0-3482 GCA_044359155.1 Candidatus Hydrogenedentales bacterium
CAAACATCGGCACCCCAATGACTGCGCCGATGGTTGTGGCTGTAAGCAAGAACCCCACAAACATGAACACGGCACCCAGCAACAGCGTGACCACAATACCCACGCCATTCGCCACCAGCGTGATCAGCTTCCACAACCCAATGAAGGGCCACAGCAGCAGGGGTGTTCGTTTTTGTTCGGACATGGTGTGTTCCAAGTAAAGCCACGATACGCCAAGTGTCCCAAGTGTACGGCCGCCCCGGCACCCACGCAAGCAATGCCACTTGCTACCCGTGGCACAGGGTGTATCACCCGGCGTGAAGGAAGCGGAGCTTCCAAGGCACAAGCATTGCCAAGCGGAGCTTGGCAACGAGGGTGGGTAGAAGCCACGGAGATTTATTGCACTAAAGTGTGAAGCAGGCCTCGCTGTAATTCTCCTTGACAGAGCGGCTGCTGGCCTTTATTATATATCGAACGTTCATTATAGAAGGTAGCGCCGCGTGCCCAAGATTGTCGATCACGAAGCCCATAGGTGTGAGCTGCTAAGAGCCTCATTCAAAGTTGCAGCCCGCGTGGGGTATGGACCCCTTTCCATGAAACAGCTGGCCCAAAGCCTCAATATCTCTACAGGCTCTATCTACCACTACTTTGAGAACAAAGAGGATTGGTTTGTGTCTTTAATTTCTTATTATAGCACAGAAATATTCGAAAGCCTGAGCCGGGAGATCCCACGAGACGCAAGCCGGTCAGAGAAGTTGCGCCTCCTGCTGGCTCACATGGAACGGCGCAAGGAAACCTATGGCGACATGATCAACGTTGCCTCCGACTTTGTTCGTATCCCCAAGACCGACGAGCAGCACGGCGCGCTTGAACTAGGCTTAGCGTCCGAACGGCTCTCGGAATACTTTGCCGAGCTCTTTGAAACGGACGAATTGACGTCGCGAGCACTGGTTTCTTATCTGCTTGGGGTGATCGTGGCCAACAGACTCGACCCGCGCGGCACCAACGCGAATGAGCACCTGTTATTCGTCCGGGCACTGTTGGAATCTAGAAGCTCTGAATGCCAAGGGACACCAGGATGAAGACCCGCACACGCCCTTCGGACAACATTCTCGCGCCGTCACCTTGGATGCCAACCGCGCTAAAGAGCTTGCCGGCCCCACCTGGGCCGATCGAACAGTTTCCCTTCGAGCAACTGCTCAAGTTTAAGAAGATGAGCGTTCTGCCATATCTTCGCTCTGTCGTGCGTGCCCACGGCGATCTGGTGCGCATCAGGTTTTCGCGAGTATGGGTCTACCTTGCCAACCATCCCGATGACGTGCGCGAAATATTGCAGACCAAGCATAGCCAATTCGTCAAGGGATTCCCGGCAGATCTTGTCCGCGATGCCCTTGGATACTCACTTTTTGCGGCGGACGGCCCACTCCATCGCCGCCAACAGAAGCTGATGCAACCAGCATTCCGCACCGATGCTATTGAGCGTTACGCTTTAATGATGCTGGGTTGTTTCGGGGACTGCGACGCAAGCTGGCGAGACGGCGGCCGCCTGCAGATGGTGGAGGAGATGCATCGTCTGACCATGAACGTCGCGACGCGCACACTGTTCAACATGGTCCCCAGCGAAAAGCAGGAAGAGGTAGGCAAGGCGATGACCCTGCTGATTCGGGGCCTAACCGATCGCATCACCTCTCCGATGGGAGTATTGAAAGCCACCGTATCCTTCCTGCCCGACCGGAAATGGCGGGAGTGTTTGCGAATTCTCGATGAATTAATAGGCCAGATTATTGAAGAACACGAGACGGGGCTGCTGGCGGCTGACGATCTGCTGGGCCGGTTAATGGCGGCAACCGACGAGGCGGGCAATCGCCTCTCCCGCGAGCAGCTTCGCGACGAAATCCTCACGCTTTTTGTTGCCGGTCACGAGACCACTGCGGTTGCACTCTCGTGGGCTTGGTACGAAGTCGCACGGGATCCGACAATTCAGAAGCGGCTACAAGAAGAAGTAGCACAGGTGTGTGGAGACCGGACGCCTTGCTACGCGGACCTGTCGCAACTCGTTTATTGCCGGAAGGTGTTTCAGGAGTCCCTGCGCCATTATCCGCCGATTCCGCTCTTCTTGCGTCAGGCGTTAGAAGAGATCGAATTGCGTGGATACACCGTGCCGCAAGGCAGCGTATTCGCAATCAGCCCCTACATCATCCATCACGATCCCCGGTTTTTCCCGAATCCGGATAAGTTCGAACCAGACCGATGGACCGAAGACTTCGCGGCACAACTCCACAAGTTCACCTACTTACCTTTCGGTGGTGGACCGCGAATATGTATCGGTGAACGCTTCGCTTGGTGCGAGGGCACGCTTGCACTTGCCTATTTCGTGCAGCGCTGGCAGTTTGATTTAGCGCCTTATCAGGACATTCGGCCAGGGTCGACGGGAACCATGCGTCCGGAAGGCGAGATCGAGATTGTCGTGTATCGGCGCAAAGACGTTCTACAGTCAGATACACCGACTTTGACACGAACGATTGAATCGTCCCCAGCCGGGAGATGCCCCTTCGCCGGATGAGCATGGTGCCGCCGCGTTTTAGAACTCTGATGGTGGCAGACTTAGATTCGCATTAATACGGGTGGCTGCAGTGCTTCACCCCCGCCGTGCCTGCACAAGTTCGGCGGCGATGCTCACGGCGATTTCTTCTACGGTCTGCGCACCGATGTCCAACCCAATCGGGCTGCGGACTTGGTCGAGCTGTTGTTGTGTGGCGCGGCCCGACTCAACCAGTTCTTTCTTGATGAGCAGGGACTTGCGCTGGCTACCGATCATGCCGATGTATCTTGCTTTGGACGCCACGCAGGCGGCCAGGGTTTGGCCGTCGTTGCGGTGGCCCCGTGTGACGATGACGATGTAGCTGTCTGCCCCGATGGATTGCCGCGCCATCTCGGCGGGGATGTCTCCACAGACCACGGCTTCCGCGCCGGGGAAGTGGGCGGGGTCGGCGAAGGTGGGGCGGTCGTCTATCACGGTGACGCGGAAGCCGAGCATGACCCCGAGCCGCGCGGTTGCCTTGCCGATGTGGCCTCCCCCCGCGATGATTAGTCGGGGCGCGGGCACGAGGGGGATGACGAAGGATTCCGCCGCCCCCTCCCCCACGATTCGCGGGCGCTCGATGTAGCCCTCGCTGAAGGGAAGGCCGTTGGCATGGTGGGCAGGCTGGCCGCCGAGCGGGAGGGTGAGCGCGGCGGGCGCCCCGTTGGCCAGCGACGCGAGCGCGGCTTGGAACGCGGGGATGTGCGGTGCAACGATTGGCGTGGCAAAGATACGGGCCGCGCCGCCGCAGATGAGGCCGTCGTCCCAGCCGTCTATCTCGTCGAGCCGCAGCTGAAAGAGCACGGGCTGGCCGGTGTCGAGCGAGCGCAGGGCGCGCTGATGGGCTTCGGCCTCGAGGCAGCCGCCGCCGAGCGTGCCGAGCACGCGGCCATCCGCCGTGAACAGGGCGGCAGCCCCGGCT
>JBIKMR010000118.1:0-12370 GCA_044359155.1 Candidatus Hydrogenedentales bacterium
GGACGCCATTAAGCGGGAGATCAACCACCAGCTTGCACGCGGCAACCGCATTGCGGCGGTGTATATCGACATGATCGGCTTCAAGAGCTACCTTGCCAGCCGTGGACAGGACGGGCAGGCCAAGGCACTCCAGTTTATGTCGAAGCTCTTGGTCGGCCTTACCCGCGACATGGGCATTTACGAGTGCTTCATTTCCCACATGGGTGGCGAGCACTTCGTGGTGCTGCTGAAGCTGGAAGACTTCGAGCGTTTCACCAACGGCCTTACCGATACCTTCGACCACCGCAGCCGCGAGCTGTATACGCCCGACGAACTGGAGAAGGGCTACCTGACCACGACCGACAAGTCGGGGCAGGAAGTGCGTTGCAAGCTGATGAAGCTTTCCATCGGCGTGTCGCACACGCAGTTCCGCCAGTTCAAAAGCGCCAAGAAAATGTTCGAAGTATTGGCGCAGGTACGGCAGATGGCGGTGCCCGGCAACAAAGGCAGCATCTCCTTCGTAGACCGCCGCCGCTCTGACCGCTAGACCGGTTGCCAGCGTGACCCCTTCATGAGCGAGGAAGCCCCCACTCCCGCACATTCACCCGAGCCTATGCTTGGGCTGGGAGCCTTGGCCGCTGGCTTGGGACTCTTCCTGCTCACCTGCCTCATCGTTGCGCTAAGCTGGGTCAACTCGACCGAGCTTTCCGAAGACGACCTAGCGGAGCGCTGCGCCCAGAGCGTGCCCCGTTGGGACAGTTACCAGGAAGACATCAAGGGCCAGGTGGGTGCGCGCCCGGTGGCTCAGTGGCTGGGCGTTCCAGCCAGCGCGTCTGCCGTGAATGGAACCGTGACGGTGACCTTTACCGTAAACGGCCCTTGGGCTGAGCGCGCCGCCGCTGTGCCGATTATCATTAAGGACCCCGCCGGGGCCGTGCTTGTAGCGCATGGCAAGGGCGATGGGGCTGGCACGGTTTCTTACGAAATCACCCTACCGGGCGCGGAGCAATCGAGCGTGCCGTGGCTGGAAGTGCAATACCCCCATCACCGCGAGCGTCTGCCATTGAATGCCGAGGGGCTCTGGCAGGCGGACTGATTTCGCTAACGAATGGCGAAGGGAT
Source organism: Candidatus Hydrogenedentales bacterium (assembly GCA_044359155.1). Taxonomy (GTDB): domain Bacteria; phylum Hydrogenedentota; class Hydrogenedentia; order Hydrogenedentales; family JAEUWI01; genus WGMK01. The sequence continues at coordinate 1,101 of JBIKMR010000118.1, forward strand.
GGGGTAGCGGTTCTTCGGAAATCGGTAATTCGCTTACCGCATCCACGCGGGCAAAGCCCGGGCCAACTGCCAGCCATTGGCGCAGCAAGGCGACTTTTACGGCATCGCCTTCAAACTCCACCTCGACCGAGCCATCGGGATTGTTACGCACCCAGCCATGCAACCCCAAGCGCTGTGCTTCCACACACGTGGAAGCCCGATAGCCCACACCCCGCACGCGGCCTGTGATGAGCACGCGCAGTCGCATTCCCTCTACTCCGCTTCGGGCTTGGCCAACTGGCGCGTGCGGAAGTCTCCTTCGCGCTCGGCGAGGAGGCGGTCACGAAATTCAGGGTTACCCAAGCCGGTAACCGTGGCGCAGGCCTCGATGGTCAGCGGCAGCTCGCGGGATTCTAGGCTGGCCTGAATCAGCGGCATCATGCGGCGGTTGCCAACTTCAAGCAAGGCGCGGCACACGGCCACACGGGCGGGAACGCTCTCACGACGAAGCACTTGCTGCATGATCGCCTGCGCCGTGGTGTCGCCACCTTTAAGCAGTGCCTCAGCAATCTCGGTGTATTCCTGCAAGCCAGCATCGGACTCGTCCATGCGCTCATTCAACCGAGACTGCAAATCACCCATTGCATCGAAGTCGCCCTTTGCGGCCAGTGCCTTGGAGGCCTCTAGGGCCAAGGTGAACACTTCGCGGAACACGCGCTGCATTTCCTTTTTGCCAACCTCGTCATCGAGCGCGAAGAGCACTTGCGCAATGCGGAATTTTCCAAAGCCCTGGGCGCTGTTAAAGCGCGTTGCCAGTTGCTGCTTCAGGTCGTCGCCGCCAAGTTCAATCAGGGCAATCTTTGCGGCTTCACCCTTTTCTTCCGAGCGTGCCTCAAGCATGGCAAGCAACTGGGGGATGGATTCGCGCACACCCAGCTTGGCGAGCGAGATTGCGGCGGGGCCGGACTGGGCAGGGTTGCGGTCTTGCAGCAGGGTGAGCAGGTCCGCCGTCACGGTGGTGTCGCCGGTAAGCCCTGCCAACTGCGCCGCCTGAGCGCGGGCCTGACGGTTGCCGCTGTCCAGACCTTGGCGCACCAGCGAGGAAAGTTTGAGCTTGTCGGCAGGCGGCTCCACCCCGGCCAGGTAAAGGCTCAACCCAGCGGACAGCTGGGCATTGATGCTGTTGCTCACGCCCAGTTCAATCAGGTAGTCAATCGCGTCCTGCTCGCCGTTGAGCGCAAGCAGCATGGCAGCCTGAATCTTAATTTCCTGGTTCGCGGCGGCCTCGGTGTAAACCTCGCGCACGCGCGATGCCGCGCGGTCGTAGATCAATTGTTCTTCCGGGCGCAGCGCGCGGCTTTGCTCCAGTTTCAGTTCCGACTTCTCCACCACGCCGCCCTGCACTTCTATGCTGTCGATGTCGGCGACCAGATAGGGAATGGTCTCGTTGCTGGCATTCAGGAAATTGATGGCGGTGCCGGTCGAGTTCAGTACCTTGAGGTTGGCGTCACGCGCGCCCGAATCCTTGAGCACCACGGTGACCAAAGTGGGCGACCCCGCCAACTGGCCCACGGTGGCACCTGCCGCCCCGGTCACGCGCACTTGCGCCGCTACCGGCAGGGTGGCCAGTGCCAGAATTGATAATGCCAGAATCCATGCACGCATGATAGGTTCACCCTTCCGAACGTCCGCCCATGGCGGAACCATCGCGGGACGCGGCGCCCTGCCCGACCCATTCCCTGCTAGAGTACCGTTCCCCCCAACGCCCGCGCAAATGCCGGTCAGTTCAGGTCCAGGCGTTCTTCCTTGATCAACTGCTTTAGGAACCCCTTGGCCATGTCTAACGATGGCACAAAGGGATTGACCGTAAGGGCTTGAAGCGCGTTGTCATACGAGCGATGGCGCACCGCCTCGACCGTAAGCCGGTCGCTCTCTTTGGCTGCATGAAACACGCCCTTGAGGAAATGCGGCAGGCTGCCCACCTTGCGCTGCGTAAAGGTTTTGTTGGCCACCATGCAGGGTATCTCGACACTGCTGTCGGGGTTCAGGTCGCGGATGCTCTGGCCGTTACGGATACACAGCATAACCTGTTGCTCGTCCTTGCCCTCGAGCGCGCGAATCAGCGGCAGCACGGTTTCCTCGTACCATACGGCATTGCGCTGCCGGGTAAGCTCAGGAATCTCGTGCAGGCTTTCGTTGGCGTAGAGCTTGAGTATCTGGGTTTCCGCCTCGTGCAGCACCTCGGCACGAAACTTGGTGCAGGTCTGCTGGCGCTTAAGCACCGAGTCGCGGTGGAAATACATGCCCACATGCCGGGTGGGAATCATGCGAAACAGGTTGATTAGCTCATAGTCGAAGCCTTCCTCGGGGCGATCCTCAAGCAGCTCAAGCAGATGGCTCATCTTGCTGCGCCCCCCCACTTTCACGTCCTGTATCCAGCCGAGGTTGTTCAGGCCCACATAGTCGAACTCGATATCCTGCGGGCTGCGCCCCAGCAGCCGCGCCACCTTTCGGGTATAGGTGCCGGGTAAATCGCACAGGCCGACCGCGTTCACCTTGGTGTGCTTTATTAGCCCTTCCACCAAGATGCCGATTGGGTTGGCCAGGTTGATATAAACCGCATTGGGGTTCACCTGCTCAATCACGCGGGCATGCTCGAATACCACGGGCAAAGTTCGCAGCGCATTGGCAATCGCCCCCGCGCCCAGAGTGTCGCTGCCGATGATGTTGTAGCGCGGCGGCAGCATCTCGTCGCGCATACGCGACAACATGCCCCCCACGCGCACGTGGTTGAGAATGTACTGCGCATCGCGCACAGCCGCTTCGGTGTCCGACGTGGCAACGATGGACATGGGGAAACCGCTGCGTTTTACGATGCGCTCGCAGAACCTGCCCACGGTGTCCAGCTTCTCGCCGGGCCTGCCGAGCAGCACGATCTCGCGGACGTTAAGATTGCTGGAGATAATCGACAGCACAAGCTCGGGGATATAGACACTGCTGCCACCGAGTATGGTAATACGTCCGATCATGCCCGCCGCCTCAGGTGCTTGTGCCTGTTGGCGTATGTGGGCACGGGTAATTGCACATCACTACTGCCTCCCCGTTCCTGCCTGTGTAGGCTAACGAGGCCCGCTTTCCAAAGTCAAGGCTGCACTAGAATCTGTCCGCGCGCCAAACGTAGGGGTGGCGCTTGGGGAACACGGCCTGCGCCAGCGCAACGCCCTCGGGCCGCAAGATGCGGCGGCGCGCGGCAAGCACTTCGGGCAGGTGACGATATCCCGTGAGCAGGTGAACGAACTCTTCGCTGGTGAGGCTCAACTTGTTCACGCCGGGCTGGCGCTGTATCGCAATCGCGCCGCGATGGCAGCACACCTGAAACGGCACACGGTCGATGTAGAGCGTCAGCTCCGCGTTCAACGTGCGCTCGCCCAGCGCGTGCAGTTGGCTCTCCCACTCGGGAATCATCGACTCCAGTGTCTCCCCCAGGTTCACCATCGCCAACATTCCCCCTTCGCCGCTGGTGAGTTCCATCACATGGCGCGAGCGCACTTGGTGCAGGTGTTCAACCAGCGGGTGGCTGGGTGGCCCATGGAAGTGAACTTCGTGCAGCAACTGCGCACGCGCGTGCTGGGCCACGGCCTCCAGCAACGTGGTGCATACGCCGCGATTCAGCACTCCAACCTCTTCCACTTCCACAGAACTGCGCGGCCCGCGCGGTGCAAACAATCCGCTGGTGCGGTCGGGCAAGAAATACCCCAGCACCTTCCCATCCACAGCCATAACGATGCGGGCCTCTTCCCACCGCTGCCAGTGGTAATTGAAGTGCGCGGCGCAGCGGATGATCGAGCAGGCCGTCCCCTGCTCGAACTGCTCGTGCATCTTCTGCATCAGGCGCACGTCGCCCGGCTTGGCCGCGCGCACGCGAAAGGCAGGGCCCGTGTAGGCAGGCAAGTCGCGCACGTCCACACGCGTCAGGTATTCGGCAAGCGTGGTGCTGAAACCAAAGCGGTGGTAGAAATTCGGAATGCCAAACAACATGCACACATGGAACGAATGCTCGCGCATGAAGTTCAGCGTATGCCCAATCAACGCGCTGGCTACGCCGCGCTTCCGATGGGTCGCCGCCGTGGCAATCCACCCCAGCCCCCCCATGTGCAGCCGCGCCTCGCCAATGCGGATGGTGTCGCTCGTCACCCGCAACGCCCCCGCCAGCGCACCATCCATCCGCGCGATGCGCGTGTATTCCTGCCGGTATCCCGGATACGCGCTGCCCACATGCCGCATCCATTCCATCGTGTCCGCATACGGACGCGAGAACGACTTGGCCATCAGGTCATTCGCTTCCTGCAATTCAATGGCGGTGCGAACCGGCTGTACATCTATACGCGGATTAGGCATGGCCGGTATGTTAATCGAAGCCGGGGAGGCAGGCCAAAGCCCTACTCATGCCGCAGCGCCTGAACGGGGTCCATGTTGGCGGCGCGCATGGCGGGGTAGATGCCGAAGACGATGCCCACGAGGCCGGAGATGGTGAAGGCGAGGATGGGCCCGCCGGGGGTGACGATGGTGCGCATGTCGGCAAACATGGTGATGAGGTAGGGAATGAAGATGCCCAACCCTACCCCGAGCACGCCGCCGCTGCCGGAGAGGATCACCGTCTCTACCAAGAACTGGAGGATGATGTCGCGCCGCTTTGCGCCGAGGGCGCGGCGGATGCCGATCTCGCGGGTACGCTCGGTGACGCTGGCCAGCATGATGTTCATGATGCCGATGCCGCCCACCAACAGGGATATACCTGCAATCGCGCCAAGCACAATATTAAAAATCTGCTTGGTGCGCTCGGCCTGCCGCAGCAGTTCCAGTGGCACGATGACCTTGTAGTCCGTCTTCTTGCGGTCGCGCGCAAGTATCTGGTCAATGATGACCGCCGTGTCTTCCACGTCTTTCTGGTCGGAGACCTGCACCACGGCCTCATGCAGCTCGACGCGGGAAGCCTGAAAGCTGCCACTGGTGCGCTTCACCAGCACTTCGCCGAAGCGGTGCTTGGCTGCGGTAAGGGGGATGTAGATGTCGGGCAGGGGGTTGTCGGTGCCGTCGGCTGCAGCTGTTGCCGCACCCGTGGGCGGTGGCGCTTCTGCTTCCATCACGCCAATGACGCGGTAGTAGTCCATGCCCAACCGCACGCTCTTGCCCACGGGCATGTCGAGCGGAAAAAGCTTGCTGGCAATACTGGCATTGAGCACGCACACGTTGGACCAGTCGTCCATCTCGGACTCGCTGAAGTAGCGGCCTTCGAGCATGGCAAGCTGGCGAAGGTCGGGGTACCAGTACACCGTCCCCGCGATGGTGGCGTCCATCTTGTGCTGGCCGTTCCAGGCCTCCATCCGCAAGATGCGGCTGGGCATGATGATCTCGACGCCCGGGATGCTCTTGCGAATGCGCTCGATATCCTCATACGTGAGGCCATACTCGAGCACATTGCTGCGCCCTTGCGATGCGCTGTTCTGCTCGACCGGCGGCACGGAGCGCAGGATGATGTTGCGGCTGCCCAGGCGGCGTATCTGTTCCTGTGCCTCAAAGCTGGCGCCTTCGCCCACGGCCAGCATGGCGATAACCGAGCACACGCCGAACACGATGCCCAGCACGGTGAGGAAGGAACGCAGCCGGTGCAGCCAAAGGGACTTCACCCCCACCAGCACGCTGCGCCGTATGCGCGAGGGCAGGTTGAGCCAGCCGGAGCGGTGGTGCGGGCTAGCCTTGGCGGACATCGGATTCCAGCTTTCCATCGCGCAGGCGCACCAGCCGCGTGGCGCGGCGGCCTATGTCGGGGTCATGCGTCACCATGATGATCGTCTTGCCCTGCGAATGCAGCTCGTCGAGCAGGCGCAATATGTCCGCGCCAGAGGTCGAGTCGAGGTTACCGGTGGGCTCGTCCGCAAGGATGACCAGCGGGTCGTTCACCAGCGCGCGCGCAATGCCGACGCGCTGCTGCTGCCCGCCGCTTAATTCATAGGGGCGGTGGTTTAAACGCTGCCCCAGCCCCACCCTCTCGGCCAGCGCAATGGCGCGGCGGCGGCTTTCGGACTCGGCCATCCCTTGGTAATAGAGCGGTACCTCGATATTCTCGACGACCGTTAATTGCTGAATCAGGTTGTAGGACTGGAAGATGAACCCGAGGTCTGCGCCGCGTTTCGAGGAGAGTTGGTCGTCGTCGAACTGCGACACATCTTCCCCACCCAGCAGGTAGCGGCCCTCGCTGGGCCGATCGAGGCAGCCGAGGATATTGAGCATGGTGGACTTGCCACAGCCGGACGGCCCCATGATGGCAACGTACTCGCCCGAGTCAAAGCGCAGGCTCACGCCACCCAGCGCGTCGAGCCGCTCGCCCCCCATCAGGTAGGTCTTGCGCACCTGTTCCAGTTCAACAATGGCGGTCTCGCTCACGCTGCGCTTTCCGTTGCCGTCTCTTCTCCACCGCCATCTTCTTTCTTCTCTTCTTCCTTCGTCTCCGGCGCGCCGCTTTCGTCGTCGGTCTTGGGTTCGGTGGGCGCGCGTAGCAGCACGGTCTCCCCAGCGTCCAGCCCCGACACAATCTCGATGAAGGTGTTGTTGAACTCGCCCACCTTCACGTTCCGCGCCTGCGCCCCGGCCAGGGTTTGCACATAGCAAACGTGGCCATCTTCCACGGGGGTCACCGCTTGCAGGGGAACATAGACCGCGTTGTCCAGTTTCTTTACCAGTATCTCCGCCTCTGCGGTCATGCCGGGCTTAAGCCAATCGTAGAAGCCGTCGATGCGGATGGTCGAGTTGTAGACCTTGAGGTCGGGATTCATCCACCGGTTCTGCGAATCCGGTAGCACCGCTATCTTGGTCAGCTCACCCTCGAGCGGAATGCCGGGAAATGCGTCGATGCTGATGCGCGCGCGCTGACCCAACTGGATGCTCTTCACCTTGCTCTCGTGCACCTTCACCTCGACCGTCATCACGCTGGTGTCGGGGATGGTGATGATCACCTGGCGCTCGCGCACCACCGTGCCTTCCTCGATGCGGTCGTCGTCGCGCCAGTATTCATTGCTGCCATCGCCATAGACCACCAACCCCGTCTGGGTCGCCTTGAGCACGCACTTCTGCAACTGCTCCTCTATCTCGTCGCGCTTGCGCTTTTGCAGGGTGTACTGCGCCTCGGACGCCTTAAGCTTGGCCTCGGCCTGCGCCATCTTTGCATAGGCCGATCGGCGCGAACGGTCCAGCTTGCGCAGCGCCTCGGCGTAGTCCGAGAACAGCTTCTCCGCCAGCTTCGGAAATTCGTAGCGCACGTAGAGATCGCGCTCCGTCTCGGTCGAGGCCAGCTTGATCTCGGCGCGCTGCAAGGCCAGCTCGTCTTTCTCCAGTTCGAGCCGCGTTACAAACTCGCGCTCGAAGAGTCGCTTCGTTCCCTCGACCTGCGAACGCGCCGCCTCGAGTTCCTGTTGCGCGAGCACGTAGTCGTCTTCCGCCTTGCGCAACTTCTGCTGCGCTTCGCCGTCGCCCAGCGCCGCGCTGGAAGCATAGGCCGAGAAGTCCACATCCGCAGCAAGGTTCATGGTGATCGAGTAATCATCCACCATGTTTTCGCCCAGTTCGCCCGCTTCTCCCGCGCCACCGGATTCCATTTGCACAGGCGCGGACAGCACCCGGTTCTCAACGTCGGTGGCCTTGCAGATTTCGAGCGCGGCATTGATGCCCAAGTACTTCTCGAAATCCAGCCGCCCAAACTTTGCCAGCATTTCTGCGGCGGATATCGCGCTCTGGTTTTCCGTGCGCTGTATCTCGTACTCCTCGCGCGCCTGGGTGAAATCGGCGAAGGCACGCTGGTAGCTCAGTTCCCGCTCGGTCTGTTGATCCAGCAACTGCTTCGAGTCCAGCTCCACCAGCACCAGCCCCTTCTCCACGTCTTGCGGGGTAACGAGGTAACCTTCCTCGACGATGCTGAGAATCTTGGTTTCACCCTGCACTTCAGACTTGAGCTGCTGCGACTTCGCCGCCTGAATGCTGCCACCCTCAATGACGGATATTTCAAGCGGGCCCTGCGCCACCTTGAAGGTGGTGCCAGCGGAGGGTCCCACCTCGCCGCGACCGGCGAAGAAATAGTAGCCCCCTCCAAGCACGGCCAACGCGACCACAGCAATAATGATGGGCTTAGCTTTCTGCTTTAACATCGGCAGCCTCCTCAACGGCGGGGTAAGTGAAGTCGTCGCGTATCTCTTCCCACTGTCCGTCGGGTTTAATATATAGAATCCCCATGTCGCGCCATAGTGCCAAGCGCGCCACATTGTGACGAACCAAAGCAGCCGTCAGGTTATTCTCGGATTCGGTCAGGTTGTTCTGCGCGTCAACTTGGTCAAGCACGGAACCGCGCCCCAGGTCCGCCAACAGGGACTGCTCGTCCACGCGGCGCTGGTTCAGTTCCACACTCTTGAGTGCGGTCTCATAATTGCGGCGGGCCTGGTCGAGGTTACGCCAGCCTTCGCGCAGTTCCAGCTTGATGGTATCTTCCGCCAGCGAATACTCGCGCTTGGCACGCTCCTCGTCGATCAGGGCGGCGCGGTAATTGTTGCGCTCGGCTTTCTTGTTCAACGGCAGGTCCAGGTCCACGCCCGCGTTCCAGCGGGTGCGGTTGATGTCGATGTCCTCGAAGGCGTCGTCGCCTTGGCTGCGCACATCCGCCGCCACAATCAGGTCCAACCCCGGCTTGAGCGCACTCGCCGCCACTTTCACACGACGCTCCGCGTCGGCCATTTGGTCCTCGGCAGTGTGCAGATCAAGGCGCGATACCACCGCCACCTTCACCGCGTCCTCAGCATTCACCGAGGGATGGTTCAAGCCCTGCTCGCGCAGCGCGACAAGTTCCTTGTCGTCCAGCACGATGCGCGCATCGGTGGACAGGCCCAGCAGAATCTTGAAGGCGTCGAGGCTCTCACGGTATTGCCGCACGGAGTTGACCCAGTCATCTTCCGAGGTGAGCAGGCCCTGTTCCTGTCGGCCTACCTGGGCAATCGTGCTGCGCCCCACCTCGGCAAAGGCGCGCTCGCGCTCGGTGTTCTGTTGGAAGCTGCGAAAGCGGCGGTAATTGTTCACGGCGGCGTCACGCTGTTGCAGCACTTCGTAGTATGCCGAGCATACCTGCACGGCAAAGGTCATGCGGAAGAACGTATAGCGGCGCAGGCCGTAGAGGAAACTGCGCTCGGCCTGGGTCAACCGCTCCATACCCACGTCGCGCCCCGCGCCCGCCAACAGGGGCTGCGTGAATGAGCCGCTGATTAGCGTGCTAGCGGTTTCAAACGTATCGCCCGTCAGGAATCGCAGCGCGTTGGTGGTAATCCCGAGCGCCAGCGCGCCGCCGCCGCGCAGCAGCAGGTCCACCGCAAGGTCCGCTCCGCCGCTCACCTCCTCCGTTTCCTCCACCACGGTTACTGGATCGGTAAGTCCCTGCGTGGCCCCCGCTTGTTCGACCACGTCGGCAAATTGCTGAAGCAAATCTGCCGGGGTGCCGGTAAGGTTTTCGAGTTCCGTCACCACCGTGCGTGCGCTGGACAACGCACTGGTGAAATCAGAAGGACGCGTACCCTCAACGGTGTCTCGCTCTATGCCTACCGATCCGCCACCGCCGAAGATGGGGGTATAGCGGTGGCGGTCGAGCGTGAGCGAGAGCCCTTCAAGGAAGAGGCGTTCTTTTTCGTTCTGGTAGGTGCGGCTCTGGTTCACCGCAATCAGCAGCGCCTGCTCAAGCGTCAGCACATTCGCGCCGGTCTCATCCACCTGCGCCTCGGCAAGGGCTTCAATGTTCGATTCCACCGTGGCCGTGTTGGCCAGCGGGTCCCAAGCCTCGGGCGGGGCAATGTCGAACTCTTCCGGCGTGCCCACCACCAGTGCTCGCTTCTCGTCCACCAGCCCATACACTTCCCGATCGGCGGCTTCCTTGGAGCGGGTGGTGGAACACCCAAGAGTAAGCGCCACAGGTACGATCAGGAATGCCAGTAGAAATCGGGTCAAGACGTATTGAACTCCATGCTTACGGCTGCCCACCGCGCACTATGCGATCAGCTAGACCATGCTCGTGGCGAAATGGTTCCGCACATCCCGCACATCATCATCGATTGCCGCGATGAGTGCTTCCAAACTATCAAACTTTTTCTCCGGGCGCAGCCGCTTGTGAAAAATAATCTCTATGCGCTTACCAACTAAATCCTCGGAAAAGTCGAGCACGTAAGCCTCGACCATTACATCCTCATGGGCCAGCGTGGGCGCTATGCCAACGTTTACCGCCGCCAGATGGGTGACCCCGTCTATCACCGCCTTCGCTGCATAGATGCCATTGGCCGGAACTGCACTGTATCCGGGCTTGATGTTCGCCGTGGGGTAGCCCAATTGGCGCCCCATGCCGCGTCCCCGCACAACTTCTCCGGTGATGCTATACCTGCGCCCCAGAAAACGTTCCGCTCGGTCAATCTCCCCTGCCAGCAACAGCTCGCGCACCAGCGTGCTGCTCACGCGTTCGCCATCGAGTATCAGCGGCGCGGCCTCTTCCACGCCCAGCCCGTGTTGCGGGGCGGCTTCCTGGAGGAAGACATAATTCCCTTTCGCGCCTTGGCCGAAAGTGAAGTCGTGACCGATAACCACATGGCGCGCGCCGCACTTATCGATCATAATCTCTTGCAGGAATTGCTCACGAAGAAGCGCGGCGGCTTCTGCATTGAATTGCAGCACGAGGAAAAGCTCGATGCCAAGGGCTTCGGCAAGCTGCGCCTTCTTGTCCAGATCGGTCAGCAGGCGCGGGGCCTTGTCTGGCGCAAAAAAGAAACGCGGATGCGGGGACAGCGTCATCATCGCGGGGGTAGCACCCAGCGCGCGCGCACGTTCCACCACGCGCTTCAGTATCATCTGGTGCCCAAGGTGCACCCCGTCGAAACTGCCGATGGTAAGCACGGTGTTCTGGAAGGATTCAGGGCAAGCGCGAAGGTCTTCCACATACCGCATGGCCTTAGCTCCTGCCCCAGTAAGGATCAGTCAAACACGCGCTTCGCGTGGATGCGCGATCCTGCCGCGCTGGCTTCCAGCAATCCCAGCGCAATCAGTCGCCCGGAGTCCGTCTTCACCTGCACCCAGCCCTCGGTTTCGAGGCAGGGCTTGATCAGGTCGCGCGGGGAAAGCGCGCCGCCACTCATCACCAGCGCGTTACTAGACGGCTTGATGATTACTTCCGGGAAATCCAGCGCCAGGCCCATGGGCATCATGCGCTCGCGCGCAATCTC
>JBIKMR010000370.1:0-3477 GCA_044359155.1 Candidatus Hydrogenedentales bacterium
GCGAGACCTTGGCCCACTCGACTTTCCCGCCCATGCGCCCGAGCTGGGCGAGGAGGTCGGCATAGGCGTTGCCCGCTCCCCCGGCTAGCATGAGGGTGAGGGAGCCGAATTCCGTGACTTGCCTGCCCTATACGAAGGTCTCTTCGTACCAGCGGCGCCAGGATGCGGCGTGCTTGTGGACCCAGTCCACGGCGGCTTGCCGCCCGAGATCGCGCTTGGCCTTCTCGCTTTCAATCCAGCGGTACTTGGCAATCTCTTCACGCTGAAGGGCGAGCATGTGTTCTTGCCGTTGCTTGCGCCATTCGCAGGCGCAGCGGGCAAGCCAGTCTGACTTGGCGGTTTCCCAGTTGGCGAGGTGTGTACCCTGCTGGCAGAGGGTATGGAGGTGGCGCTCCACCTGCTTGCGCTCGGCAGGCGTCAGGCCGTCGGACATGGGGATGCCCAATGGATGTAACGCGTCACTCGACATGGCCCTGAAATCCGATACGTTAATTGCCCTGAAATCTCGAATATCACGTAGGCTCTTAACGCAAATGTAACGCGAATCACAGAAAAATTCAAGTATGCGCATTTAGAAATATCTGCTTAGAGTTCGCGTATCTCGCCCAGGTCCACCACGAGGTAGATTTCTTCGGGGACGGGGCCAAAATAAAAGGGCAGCGGGCCTGCCCCGTCGGAATAAAAACCGGCGTAAACCTGATAGTGCGACGTGGTTGCCCAGCGGGGCACGGGGAAGGTGTCGTGCCGGTAGGCGGCTACGCGGTTGCTGTTGATGGGCACGGGCTGCCAGTTGTTCGACGGAAGCACGTATACATCCCCAGGCAGGGGCGAGCTTCGTTGCTGGTCAATGGGCTTGCCGCCCAGCTCTTCCATGTAGAACTGCCAGCCGGAGTGGCCAGAGAACCACACCGTGCGCCCTTGGGCTTGCTGGGTGATTTGGGTGGCGGCCGTACGGGCAGACCCGGCAAGGCGGTAATCCACATAATTCAGCACGAAGGACAATAGCAACGCGGCCCCCACCGCGCCCCATGCGCCGCGCTGGGCAGCAAGGGGCCAGACTGGCTTGGCATTGCCATGCAGGTCTTCCAGCCGCCTGACAGCAAGCAGGGCAACCGCCAACCCCATGGGCAGCACCACGCGCGCATTCACGAAGTGGTTAATCATGATCACGAAGAAGAGGGTGCCCGCTATCCAACAGCCGAAGAGCACGGAGGCTGGGTCTTTCCGGCGGAACAAATCGGTGAGCGCGAGCACAAGACAGTGAATACCTCCCACGGTCCACAGCGCCCATTGCAAGTGGTGCAACACGGTGGGGTTGGTGGAGACGGAGGTGACGATATCATCGCCAGGGTTTTCTATATTGATTTGGAAAACGGTCTTCATCACCCGGGATTCGGGCAGCATAAAGTTAAAGGCGAGCACAGCGACGAACAAGCCGCCCCACCACAGCAGATGCTGGCGCTTCCACAACCAGGGAATGAGGAAGGTGCTGGCGGCCAGTGCGCCACCGGTGAACACCAGCGCCACCTGCCCCTTGCTGAAGGGATCCGCGCCGTATTGAGAGCGGTGCTGGGTGGCAAAGCGGGTGGCATCAGACAGCAGCCCGACTCCGTAGAGCCTGTTGCAGATGAACTCGAAGGCAATCAAGGTGGCTAGCGGAACGAACAGACAATACAGGTGGCCGCGCCGTTGGGGGTGAGCCAGCAGGGTATAGACCAGCAACAGGGGCACAAGGCTGAAGGCAAAGTATTTGGTGAGCGCACCGATGCCGATGAGCGCGGCCCCGGCGAGGGACCAGCCCACGCGGTCTTCGTCCATGCCGCGCATCCAGCAATAGAGCGCCCAGGCCCAGAAGCCCACCATGGGCACGTCGGACATGACTTGCGCGGCGGAGACCAGAAAGCCGGGGCTGGCGAGCGCGATGGCTGCGGCCAGCAAGGGGCGCGAGCAGAAACGGCGAGCGGCCATGTAGGTGCCTGCACAGGCCATGAACGTGAGGAGCAGCATGGCGAAGTGCATCACGGCTTCGCCCCAGCCGAATAGCTTGCCAAAGGGCGCAAGGTAATACGACACCAGCGGGGGGTTCTGCATGATCTCGTACATGTAGGTTTGGCTGCGGCCCCAGTTGGTGAAGAAGCCATAGAAGTTCAGCGGGTCTTCGAGCACGCGGCGGGCGGTCCAGATGAACAGGGGGTCGTCCACGTGGTAGGCCTTGTTAATAAGCGGCAGCAGCGCCAGCGCCGCCACGCCACACAACAGCGCAAGGTCGCGCGGGGAGAAGGGCGCCCAGGGGGATGCTGCTGCTTCGACATTCTTCGCCATGCGGATCAACTCCAATCCCTGCTTCGCTCAGGACCCCGGAAACACAAGCACCTTGTCGTTGGGATTGGCCTGCACTTGCTGCTTAACCCGGCCTTGGGAAGCCTTGGGCAATTGCGCGGTGGCATAGGGCTCGCCCGGCTGTATTTGCAGCACAGCGTTGAACTCGGCCTCGGCCTCGGGGAAGAGGTTGAGGGCAAGGTAGAGATCACCCAGGTTGTTGCGTGCAGCCAGATAGCGCGGGTTGAGCCGGGCGGCACGCTCCAGGTGGAAGCGGGCCTCGTCGAGCTTGCCTTGCTGCATGTAGAGAAAGCCGAGATAGTTGTGCGCCTCGGTGTAGTTGGGGCGCTTTTCCACCGCCAGCTTCATGCGCTCGATGGCCTTGTCGAACTCACCGCGCTGGGCGTTTACAAAGCCCCATCCGTATTCCGCGCCGGGGTCGAGCAGGTTGGCGGTCAGGGCTTCGGTATATTGGATGATCGCGTTGTCGTATTCCTTGAGGTGGGCGTAGAGGTTGCCCAGATTTGTGAAGGCAAGCGAGAAGCCGGGGCGCAGTTCGATGGCGCGGCGATAGCTGGCTATCGCTTCTTCGTATTTTCCGAGCGCGGCGTATTGCATACCAAGAAGGTTGTGCAGGTCCGCATCTTCCGGGCGAATGGCCAGTGCTTCACTAAGGTGGGCGACGGCCTCGGCGTGGCGGCCTTGATACCCCTCCAGTTCCCCGAGCATCAGCTTGGCGTCATAGTCGCTGACGCCGAGCTTGGTGGTCTCGTCGGCCACCACCTGCGCCTCGGCGAACGCTTCGTGCCGCACCAGCGCGCGCACCAGGCCCATGCGCGCGGGCACGTTGGTGAAGTCCGACGCGACCGCAGCGCGGTACGCGTTAGCCGCATCAGCGTATTCACCCTGTGCAAGCAGGACATCCCCCTTGCGATGCAGCGAGAGCACATGGTTCGGGTCCGCCTCTAGCGCCTTGTCGTACCAGTAGACGGCGTTGTAGGTCTCGCCTTGCAGTGTGAGGCCGAAGCCCAGCTCGGAGCAGACATCGGCAGATTGTCCGCCGCCCTCATTCACTGCCAGCTTGAGTTCGCGGATGGCGTCTGCGGTGTTGCCTTGGTGTCCGTAGGCCAGCGCGCGTTGGTAGTGATAGAGAATGGC
>JBIKMR010000371.1:0-3465 GCA_044359155.1 Candidatus Hydrogenedentales bacterium
GCCCAGTTCGTGCAGGTTATCGAAGAGCGGCAGGGCCTGAAGATTGGCTGCATCGAGGAGGTGGCTTTCCGCATGGGATACATCGACGAGGAACGCTTGGAAATCCTTGCTCAGCCGCTGAAGAAGTCGGGCTACGGTGATTACCTGCTCGGCTTATTGGGCAAGGCTGAATAAAATCGAAATGTAATGTCGCTATCCTGTCTTGACTCTGGGATAGCTACAAAATAAACAGGAACTATGGTACAATTGAGTGCGCAAACTGCGTAAGTTCTGGGGGATTTCGACGCATAATGCTCATAACGTTTCTGGACTTAATCGGTTAACTTATACGGGTTTCTTGGTTTTGCCATAATGCACAGTTTGGGGACTGGGCAGTGGCGCGGAAACCCACGCATTTATTTTTGTGCCCCTGGAAGGAGACCCCGCGCTTATGCCGCGGACTGCACGCCATTTTGAAATGGTGACGTTGTTCATGTTGGGCATCGACGTATGCCTGTTGGGGCTCAGTGCTTTGGCCACAACGTACATCATGTCCGATGCCATCAACCTGCACGAGTCGTACCAGATCGTTGTTGAAAACGCCAAGAGTTTTCTGCTGGTAATCCTGATGTGGTTCCTTGTGGGGACCACGCAGGGGATGTTTGAATCCCACCGCGAAGACCCGCTGCTCTTGCAGCTCTACTCGACCATCAAGAGTGGCATCTTGGCCATGGCGCTGGCCTTTGTGCTCGTCACCTTCACCTCAGGCGAGCCGCCAGACCTTGGCGTCACCGGTATGCTGACGGGGTTCTCGCTGGCGGCGTTGTCGGGCTTCCGCATGTTGCTATGCCTTGTACTGTGGAAACTGCGCCAGCAGGGCATTAACGCGCGGCAGATACTATTGGTGGGTTCCAACACGCGCACGCTCGACCTGGCCCGCCTGCTGCAACGCAACGCGCAATACGGCTACAAGATTGTGGGCTTTGTCGAGGATGAAGACGACCGCTGCCACCATCTGGAAAGCCTGGGGCTGAAGCGGCTCGGCAAGTTCGACGAGATCGAGGCACTCTTGAACCGCTTGGTGATAGACGAACTGCACGTGGGCCTGCCGGTGCGCTCTTACTATGAGGTCATCCAGCAGATGGCCGACCTGTGCTTGGGCGTGGGCGTGTCGCTGCGCTTGGTGGCAGACATCTTCCCCCTGAAAATTGCGACCAGCCGCATCCACCAGATTGAGGGCGTGCCCATGTTGTCGCTCACCATGGTGTCAGAAAACCAAGCCCAACTTGCGGTCAAGCGAATGCTGGACATCCTCATCGCCGGGGGTGCCTTGCTGGTGTGCGCGCCCATCATGCTGATTGTGGCAGCGGCGGTGAAGTTCACAAGCCCCGGCCCGGTCTTCTTTTTGCAGGAGCGCGTTGGGCTGAACCAACGCAAGTTCAAGATGATCAAGTTCCGCTCAATGGTGCCCGATGCCGAGTTGCAGCGCCACGAGATGGAACACCTGAATGAGTCCGATGGTCCAATCTTCAAGATTAAGAACGACCCCCGCATCACGCCGGTGGGACGGTTCATTCGCCGCTACTCGATAGACGAGCTGCCCCAGCTCATCAACGTGTTGCGTGGCGAGATGAGCCTGGTGGGGCCACGCCCGCACCCCACCAAGGAAGTGATGCGCTACAACTGGCACCACCGCAGAAGGCTCAGCGTGAAGCCCGGCATGACGGGGCTGGCCCAAGTGAGCGGACGCAGCGACCTTTCTTGGGACGACTCTGTGGAACTGGACCTGCGCTATATCGACGGGTGGGACATCTTTACCGATGTCTATATTCTGATGCGAACCTTCCGCGCGGTGCTGGCAGCCGATGGCGCCACCTGACCGCCCCCGGGGGTTAGCGCTGCTGGCCGTTGTGGCGGCATTTCTGGCGAGCCTTTGCCTGCCCGCGCAGGCGGCCACCTTCTTTGTAAGCCAAAGCCAAGGGAATGACGCGAACACTGGGCTTGCCCAAAACGCCCCGTGGAAAACCCTGAACCGGGTGTTGGCCCAATCGCTCAACCCGGGCGACACCGTGTTGCTGCGGCGCGGCGATGCGTGGCGAGAATCTCTTATTGTGAACCGGTCGGGTACGCAGCTGAACCCGATCACCTTTGGCGCTTACGGCACAGGAGCCCTGCCGCTGCTGGATGGCAGCGATCCGGTGGGCGCGCTGAACTCGCTGGGCTCAAACAAGTTCAGCTTTACCGTGGCTACGCCTGCCGAGGTTGTGGTGCTCAATGGCACCGCGGGGCGGCGGGTGTTGAATGACGCAGCGTTGGCTCAAAGCGGCGACTGGTTTCTCGCGGGCAATACGGTCACCTTGCGCAGCAGCGTCGTACCCGAAACGGTCCACGTGACCACCCGCCAGTTCGGCATCGTAATGAACCTCGTGCGCGATGTTCACTTAGCAGACATCGCGATACGGCACGCCTATGATCCCGCGTGGATTTTCAACACCGACCGCGTGCGCTTTGAGCGGCTCGAAGTTTCCGAGTGTGCCGGCTTCGCTGGGTTCTTCCTGTCCGCCGACACGCCGGGCTTTGGCACCGACAATGCGATACTCGACTGTACGGTCAGCCGCCAGCGCGGAAGCGCAGGGTCCAACGGATTCGGCAACAACGGCGTGGGCATCTTCGTGTTTGGCCAAGGCTTCAGTGTGGACAATCGCATCGAAGGCAACACCATCACCGACAGCGGGCACGAGGGCATCGCGGTGCTCAATGGTGCCACCCATGTCATCGGCGGCAACTCGGTATCGGGCAGCGCGTCTTCCGGCATACGCGTGGTAGGCGACGACGCCAACGGCAACATTGTCGAACGGAACGAGGTCTTCGGCAATTGCCGTTTGTTCGACGACCGCTTCGGCATCGACATGTTGACCGTGGGCAACAACAACATCGTGCGGTACAACTACGCCCACGAGCAGGAAGAGGTTCCGGGTGGGGAGTTCAAGAGCGGCGGCATCCGCTTTGACGGGGGCGACTTCACGGCGAGCGAGAACCAGACCTCGACCGGGAACATGGCCTACTACAACGTGGTCTTCGACGAGTACGTGGGTATCAACTGTTTCAACGTGAGCAACTTGTCCGTGTTCAACAACACGGTGATCGACTGCACGGGATTTGGGCTGGCCATCCATGCGGTATCGAATGCGGTGCCCGAGGGCAACATCGCGTTCAACAACGTGGTGCGAATGCCCGACGAGGGGTTGTTCTTCGAGCGCGCCGTGGCGGGCACCATCATTAACAACAACGTGTATGAGGCGGGGCCCGGTGCGTTCTTTGTAGCGGAGGGGGATTTTGAAACCTTCGACACCTGGCGCAACGTGCATGGCTTCGACCTGGACGGTGTGCTGGGGCCGCTGGCTTTGGCCAATCCTGAGGATCAGGATTTCCGCCCCACCGAGGTTTCCCCGATGCTGGACATTGGCCTGTCCGTGGGACTCATCG
>JBIKMR010000119.1:0-12327 GCA_044359155.1 Candidatus Hydrogenedentales bacterium
AACGTGGGCAACAGCGCCCTGCCCCACCTGCACTTTCACGTCACCGACGCCGAACAATCCCGCACCCTGCCAATATCCTTCGTAGACGTGAAAGAAGACCAAGGCGTCCCACGCATGTTCAGCTACTACACCTCTGGCAACACGGGCGCCAAATAGCCGATACCCTCCCACCATCCAAGGAACCCGCCTTGAAAGCCCTTGTCCTCGTTGCTCCCCGACAATTCGACTACACCGATATCCCGATTCCCGAGCCCAAGCCGGACGAGGTGCTCATCGCCGTGCGCGCCTGCGGCATCTGCGGCAGCGATGTCCACGGCATGGACGGCAGCACCGGGCGACGCAGGCCCCCCATCGTCATGGGACACGAAGCCAGCGGCTACATCGAAGAAGTGGGGGACGAGGTAACAGGCTGGGGCGTGGGGGACCGCGTTACCTTCGATTCCACCATCTACTGCGGCACGTGCGCGTATTGCCGGGCTGGTCGCGTGAACCTGTGCGACAACCGCCGGGTGCTCGGGGTCTCCTGCGCGGAGTATCGGCAACACGGTGCCTTTGCCGAATACGTCGCCGTGCCACAGCGTGTGCTCTATCGCCTGCCCGATGCCCTCAGCTTCGAGCATGCCGCCATGGCCGAGCCCGTCTCCATCGCGCTGCACGCCCTTAGCCGGTCAAACCCCCAGCCGGGTGAGGCCGCGCTTGTGGTAGGCGCGGGCATGATTGGCTTGCTGATAGTCCAAGCACTGCGGCTGGCTGGCTGCGCGCCAATCATTGCCGTAGACGTAGACCCCGCCAAGCTGGCGTTGGCCCAAAGCATGGGGGCCACCCACACCCTCAACCCAACCGAGTGCAACGCGGTGGCGGAGATAGTAGCGGCCACCAACGGCCAAGGCGTAGACCACGCCTTCGAGGCAGTCGGCATGTCGCAGACCGTCGAGACAGCCATGAAGGCCACGAGAAAAGGCGGCACGGTAACGCTGGTGGGCAACCTTTCCCCCGAGATCAGCTTTCCACTGCAACACGCCGTCACGCGAGAACTGACCCTCTACGGCTCCTGCGCATCCAGTGGAGAATACCCACGTTGCCTGGATCTGATAGCAAGCGGAGCAATCGACGTGGCCCCGTTGATCAGCGCGACAGCCCCGCTCGCCGAGGGCGCGCAGTGGTTCGAGCGGCTATACAAAAAGGAGCCGGGACTAATGAAGGTGATGCTGTGTCCGTAGTTCCAGAGGGCAAACCAAGTACCGCGTCTTGGCAGTATTCAAGTATATTGGTTCTGCGCGCATAGGGCGTGCCGGAGGAGTGGCGATGCTGGATAAGTTGGCAGTTGTGATCGAGCATGACCTTGATGGCTATTTCGCGTATTGCCCCGACTTGCCGGGCTGTCACACGCAGGGGGATACCTTCGAGGAAGCAATGCTCAATATTCGTGAAGCCGCCTCGCTCTATGTTTCCACACTGAGCGAAGAGGAACGCCTCAGTTGCTTGAGCAAGGAAGTGTTCACCACGGCGATTCAGGTCTGAGATGTCGCCGAAGCTCCCCAGGCTTACAGCCGCTGAAGCAGAGAAGCTGCTGGAAGTTGCCGGTTTTTCGTGGGTTAGATCGCAAGGTAGCCACCGAATCTACCAGCGCGATGCTGAGCGTTGTGTGATTCCCTATCACGCAGGACGAAACTTGCACCCCAAGATCGTAAAGCAAGTTCTTCAAGCGATTGCAGAAGACTGATTTCTTTTTGAAGCTTATTCTCAATGGGATGCGCACATGCAATTGAACCCCTTCGATCTCACCGGAAAAGTTGCCCTGATCACCGGCACCAGCCGGGGGCTGGGACAATACATGGGCCGCGCGCTGGCACGGGCCGGGGCGGACCTGGTTATCACCAGCCGCAGCAAGGAAAGCCTTGCGCCGTTTCAGCAGGAGATCGAGGCGCTCGGGCGGCGGGCTTTTCCGGTGTCGCTCGACGTCCGCGACCACGCCAGCATTGAAGACGCCGTGGCAGAAGCCGTGGCGCATTACGGCAAGATAGACGTGCTCGTGAACAACGCCGGGTGCAACGCGCGCAAGCCTGCGCTCGAGGTGAGCTGGGACGACTGGAACCTTGTGCTAGACACCAACTTGCGCGGCACTTTCTTCATGGCCCAAGCCGTCGCCCGCACCATGATTCCGCGTGGCTCAGGCCGCATCATCAACATCGGCTCCGTCACCTCCGTCTTCGGATACGCCGGCCTTGCCCCCTATGGCGCAAGCCGGGGCGGCACCCGACAACTCACCATGAGCCTGGCCGACGACTGGGGCCCCCACGGCATCACCGTAAACTGCCTCGCCCCCGGATGGTTCAAAACCGCACAAAACCAGGTGCTCTACGAAAACGCCGCCTGGGTCGAATACCTCACAGACCGCATCCCCCTAAAACGCCCCGGCCAACCCACCGACCTCGACGGTGCGGTGGTGTTTCTCGCATCAGACGCCAGCGCCTACATCACCGGACAGACCCTGCTGGTAGACGGCGGAATCAGCACCGGCGCAACGAAGGCTACCTTGGAAGAGTAGAGGGACAACGAGTAGAGGATAATCTGGCTAGAACGAGAACGTCTTCGTCACGTAGGTATGGTGTGATTCTTGGTGGTTGTCTTCCCACCAATCGAGGGTGTTGGGTTTGGGAATCATCCATTCGGGGCGGGGGCGGTATCCGAGCGTGGTGAGTTCGGGCAGGGTGAAGGTGTCTTCCATCATCCGTATGCGAACGGGCTCGGCCACGCTGGCGTCTATAGTGAGGCGCAGCACCATGGTGTCATCGTGGGGGGGATAGCCCACGTTCAGGTGCCAGCCGGTCATGTCTGCCACCACTTCTCCCGCGCCGTCCACGCTTGCCACCAGAACTTTGTGTGGAGACACCAGTTCAAAGCGCACCTCGCACGTATCGCGCGCGCGGGTATACTTCAGCGCGATGTTCCGCCGTCCCTCTGCAGTCGTGTCCTCAATAGCCGTGAGGGTAGATTGCTTCAACGGGGCCAGCGGCGCAGGCGCGTGAGCGTAGGTCTCTTTCTTGTTGGGAAGCGTCGCCTCATACGATCCCACCACGGCCTTGTCTGCGGGCACAAACTGCCGCACCCACTCGTCGGGCTCTTTGTCCGTGGTAACCCAGACGGCGGTGTTCGTGTCCAGGTTCAGCGCATAGCTCACGCTGTTCATCTTAGGCTTCTCGGGTGTATACCGTTGCGCCGCCCACCCTGCGAAGAACACCACTAGCGCAAGGATTAGTGCCGCTTGCGCCACGCGCTTGCCCGCCCCCCCCAACACCAGCCACACCGCCGGTGCGAGCGAAAAGAGCAACAGCAGAAAAAGCGCGGCATTCCCAGCGGGGGATATGCTTCCGCCGAAGTGATAGAAGGCGTGCATTCCGGGCACCAGGAAAAAGATGGCGGGCAGGGCAGACGCGGTCTGCACCAATACCCCCGCCCCGGCGGGTAGCCCGGCCCGCCGCAACAGGCACGCCACACCCAAGCCCACCGCGCCAAAAAGTAGAGGCCACGTAACGGAATAGCTGGCCAGCGGTAGTCCCCATTCCAACCTCACAAGCACGGGAACCTGAAGGAACAGTACAGCCGCGTAGAGATTCTCTGGGCTTAAGCGGTTTCTAAAGACGGCAAACAGCGCCGCCGTCACAGATACCCCCAGCAACATGAACGCGATGTGGTAATACGCCGCGTTGTACATGATGTAGACGTAGAACAGCTTATAGCTTACCCACTGCAAGCCGCCACCCACGGAAGCGGTGAGTACGATGGCAAACAGGATCAACAGCATCGAACCCAACAGTCCACCAAAGCGCAGCGACCGGGTATAGAACCCAATCCCCAACGCAAGCAGCAATATCACACCCGCGATGATTGCGAAGAGGCGCGACTGGCTGGCGGGGTACACCACGAGGTGATGCCCCACCGTGTTGAAGAAGACGCCCTCCTCACCCTTCGTAATCTTGGGGCCGCCCTTGTCGTAATGCCGCACCAGCGCAAGCAGGTATTCCCCCTGGTGTTGCAACGTGCGTGGGCTCAGGTGCTCCGGCTTGTCGTTCGCCGTGTGGTAATAGCCCAGCCCCCCCACAAAGGCCACGTTGTAACCCAATGCGCCGTTGTTCGCCATGTGGGTGAAGTCGGTTGTGTTTGGGGTCTGCTTGTGCGCCTGGTACATGATCGAATTGGATACCGCAGGCGCGCCCGATTTCGCCAGCTCGACCATCAGCGGATAGTTGCCCTTGCTCGTCTCAAACATATACGCCGTGCCCCAGTCCCCGCGCCCCTCAAGCCCCATCATCACGTTCAGGTCCTTCAGCCACGGGTGCGACAGGCTCTTCACCGAACCATTCCCGCCGCCCTCTTCATCCCCCGTAAACACGAACACCACGTCGTGCTTCAATGGGGGGCCACACTTCAGCGCACGCGCCGCCTCTAGCATCACCACCACGCCCGCGCCATCGTCTGCCGCGCCGGGGCCCCATGCCACAGAATCGTAATGCGCCGTCACCCCGAAGGTCTGCGAGCTGTCCGTACCCTTTATGCGCCCCAGCACATTCTCCACGAACGACACGCTCATGCCGTGGTTCACGGGGTCCCGCTGAATCTCCACCTCGACGCCAATCTCCTCCAGCGTCCGGGCGATGAAGTCCCTCCCGCGCGCCGCCGCATAGCCACCGCGTGGGCGCGGCTCCACCGCGAAATCATGGCTGAGCGCAATGGCGCGCTGGCCCGAGAAAGCCGTTACCGGGGCGTCCGTCGGCAAGGCCCGCAGGGGCTGGGCTCCCTGCCACGCCGTGGCGATTGCCCCCAAAACAAGAACACCCACCAGAACCCGCGTGGCAGAACGGGGAATACGCATGGCAAACACATCTCCAGAACTAAAGGAATTGGGTATAGGCATCGCGCGCAAGGCCACGATCGCCCGAGTACTCACGCTAGACCATGCTACGGGCCGCAAGGTTGCAATCGCCCACTCGTTGTGGCGTGGTCTCCGACCACGTCACTCTGTCGACCGAAGGTCTCCTCTTCTCCCTCAGCTCGCCAGCGTGCCACCCAGCCGGAAGATGCAAACGAAGCTGAACACCACGAAAGCGAGCGCCAGCCCCACCGCGATAACCGGGTGGGGTTTGATCAGTCGTCGGACTTCTGGCGCAAAGAAGCCGGGCATGACGCGGTAGAGCACCAGCCCCACGGCAAGGGCTTGCAGCGGGGTGAGGATGAGGCCATCGAGTATCGCCCCGGTCTTCACCAACAGCACGGGCTGGAGGCCGAGGGTGTAGACAATGATCATGTTGGACGCGGCAATGAGCAGCAGCATGGCGCGGAACTGGGTCTTCCATTCCCACCGAACCAGCTTGGGAAACAGCACGCGCCCGCAGTCGGCCAGCAGCCGGGGCCACCCTGCAAATTGTCCAATCATTGTGCTGACCATGGCGGCCAGCCCCGCCAGCACAAAGAGGTTCGCTCCGAGCTGACCCCACTGCTGTCCAAAAATGTGCGACAACTCCAGCGCCACGCTGGTGCCTTCGGGCGCAAGCTGCTTAGGGCCGAGCACGCCAGCCCCCGCGATCATGAAGCTCACCGTAATGATCGCACCAATGCTCATGGCCATGGATGCGTCAAACGTCACCACCCTCCGCCAACCGCGTATCTGCTGTGCGTCTTCCACGGTCACCGCCTTGAGCTGCGCGGGGTCCAGCGGTTGGCCATAGCCCCGGCCCTTTGCCATGCCGTATCCCGCGCCGAGCACCCAATAGGTGTACCACACCTGGCTGGCAAAGCCGCCCGCTGCCCAGCCGAGCAGCGGCATGATCTCCAGCCACGGCGAAGCGGAACTCTTGCCCTCGCTGAACCACGCCGGGGACTCGGGCAATTGAAACCCGAAGATGCCGCCAAGCACGGTGCCGATGCCGGGCCAGGTGGAGTAGGCCACGGCAAAGGTGCCCAAGATGATGCACAGCACCAGCATGGACATGACGTTCTTGAGCACGTCATAGAGTCCCGTCCATACCAGCGCAATGACCAGGGTTACGGCGACCCATGCAAAAACCACGGGGGAAATCGCGGGAACGAAGTAGTGCGCGAAGGCACCCGTGGCGCTGGCCAGTGCGGCGGTGGATATCATGCCCGAACAAATCTGACCAATGAACACCGGCCAGATGACCCAGTTGCGCGGGCCGGGCGTGCGGCTGAGCATGTCTATCATGCCTTCACCCGTGGTCACGGTGTAGTGCGCCCCGGCCAGCCCAATCCAGAACTTGGTGAAGATGGCCATGAGCGGCACCCACAACAGTGCCACGCCATAGATGGCCCCCGTACGCGTGGACAAGATGACCTCGCCCGAGCCGATGAACTCGCCACACCAGATAAGCCCCGGCCCGAGCGCCAGCAGCAACATCCATCCCCTCGGCGCAGGGGCTATGCCCCCGCCCGCTTTAACCTCGTTCGCCATTGCGGTTTCCCTCCCGTGCCAGCATCATGGCCGATGCGCGTTCGTTTCGCAACGCGGGCTGTGGCGTTGATTACCTGCTTGTTATATGATGGCCGCACTAACGGAACAGTAACCCCATGAGCCCCAGTCTATACAAGTGGAAGAGCTTCCGCTTTTATTTCTTCTCACGTGAAGAACCCCGCGCGCATGTACATGTCACGGGGCCAGAGGGTGAGGCGAAGTTTTCGCTTGAGCCTGATATAACTTTGGCAACTTCGCATGGATTGCCAGAACACACATTGCGGGGTATTGAAGAACAGGTGAGGATCCACGCTGATGAGTTCAAGCGCGCTTGGAAAACCCATTTCGGGAGTTGAAGTGACCAACGTAGGGCCGCATGGCATCTGGTTGCTGCTCGACACGGGTGAGCACTTTCTTCCTTATGAGTTGTACCCTTGGTTCAAGCGGGCAACCATCGAGCAGATACTCGATGTGAAGTTGTTGCATGCCCATCACTTGTATTGGCCACAGTTGGACGTGGACCTTTCCACCGAGATCATCTCGCGCCCTGAAGATTTCCCCTTGCTCTCAGGGGATGGCGTTAAAGGGGGCGCGTGAATTGTTCTACGCAACCTCGGTCATGAGGTGCGTGGCGCGATATAATCCCGCGCATGAATCGGGACACCCCTAAACTGGTGGGCTGGTCAGGCTGCGCTCTGCTCTTGCTTGCGCCGCTGCCTTGGACCACGGCCACGCTTTCGTACGCCCACCCCAAGGAGAGTCTCATCCTTCTGCTGGGCGCGGTGTGCTGGGCGGCGTGGGCATGGCGGGGGATGGGCGATGGTCAGGCCCGCATGGCGTGGGGGCTGGGCGTGGCGCTTGCCCCCGTGTGCGCGTGGCTGGCATTCGCCGGGGCAGCGGGGTCTACCGCCTTGGGGGTGGCATTGGCTGCCTTGGCTATTGCGCCCTTGGCGATCGACACCGTATGGCGCGCACGCTTGGAAGTCGCCTTCATCGCGGGCACGGTTCTTGTTGCGCTGTTGGCCTTGGGGCAATTCCTTGGCCTATTGAATTCCCTGTTCCCCGTTTACGCCCACTACGATCAGCGCGCGTACTCCGTGTTCGGCAACCAGGATCTGTTGGGCGGATACATGGCCGTGGCGCTGGTGGTCTTGTGGGGGAGGGGGGCAACGTGGCCCAACCTCGCGACCATACTGTTGCAGCTTCCCTTGCTTGCTGCCTTGGGTGTCAGCGGTTGCCGCTCGGCTTGGGTCGCCGCAGTCATGGGATTACTCTTCGTGGCATGGGGTGGACGTGCCCAATGGCGGCGATACGTGGGCATGGCAGGGACACTGGCCGTGTCCAGCTTCTTGCTCTTGCTCGTCGCATGGGACAGCACAGGCGCACGGCTCGTCCGTCTATTCAGCGGCGCAGACACGGGGGCCAGCGTGCGCCTGTGGATTTGGGACGCAGCCCTTCGCATGTTTGGGGACCACCCCCTATGGGGCGTGGGGCCGGGAGCATTCGCGCGACAGAGTCCCGAATACATGGGACAGGCGCTGGCAGAAGCTGGGGAGGGGGCCTATGCCTACAACGAAGCCTGGGCCATGCACCCGCATTCGGAGCCGCTCAATGTTCTGGCGGAGGGCGGCTTGCTGGGAGTGGGGGTGGTGATGTTGTCCGGCGCGTTGTTGGTATGGATAAGAACCCCTACAAGTCGCCCCCTCACCCCGCCTGTGGCGGACAAGCCTACCCCTCTCCACTTTTCAGGTGGAGAGGGGACACGAGGTATAGCCCTCGCGCCCCTATGCACCATGGGCGCGTTCGCCTTGGTGAATGATGCTTGGCACAGCGCGCCCCATGCCTTGGTTACCTTGTGGCTGGTGGCGTGCACGCTGCCATGCGAAGCCAACACAGCACGCCGGGTGCTGTTGCCGCGCGTATTGACCTGTGCTGCGGCTGCGTTGTTATGCCTGCACGCTTATGCTGTGCTCTGGCCCAGCGTGTTGCTTACGCGGGCGGAAGACAAAGCCATGGCCGGGGGAGACGCCGTGGCGGAATACACCCGAGTCGCCTCCCATGACTACACACGGGGCGAGGCAATGCTGGGTCTGGCGACCTACCACATAGAACATGAGGCATGGCCCGAGGCACTGGCCTGCGCAACAAGCGCAGCGGAAACAATCGACACATCGCAGGTGCATTGGCTCATGGGCTTGAGCGCCGCACGCCTGCACCAAGACGACCTCGCACGCGAATCCCTGGGGCGCTGCCTATATCGTGCACCTAAGAATGCAGCCGCCCTGCAATTGCTTTCAGAACTCAGCGACAAAGAAAAGTGAGCCATCCCTAAGGACGGCCCACAGAAGGCAACGATTTTTCTTTCGTGTGGTTCGTGTACTTCGTGATTAATCTCTACTACGCCCGCCGTGCCTTGCGCGCCGTAGCCACCATCACCACGGCTATCGCCAGCCACGCCAGCACATCGCCCCACTGGCCCATGCCGGGGATGGATGCTGGAGAGGTTTGCACCGAGGACTGCGCCGCCACGCGGACCACGCCGCCGTGGGTCACCTTGGCGACCACATGGTCAACGCCGTCGATGCTTTGCACCTCGGGCGCACTGGCCAGCCATCCGTCCACGTTTTCAGCGGGATACCACTGGCCACCCTTGCCGTCGTCGTAGAGATAGAACAGGGTCGCCTGACCCGCCAACTCGCCCGCAGGCAGCGGCACGGCAATCGCGCGCGGCTCGGCGTATCCTGCTTCGGGAAGCAGGGCATAGGCCGCATCGCCCAGCGGAAGCAGGGCTGTGTCATCCTGCTGCGAGGCAGCATCCACCAGCACTTCCATCGACACCGGCCCAATGAGTGCGCCATCGGTCGTAGCGCCGCCGCCCATGAAGCTGAGCAGCGTGCCATCGGCCCAAGGCTCTGTCGGGGTGTATACCACCCAACCATCGCTCGTCGCGCCGGGCACCGCCAGCCACGTCACCTCGGTGGACTCGAAGCCATCGACCGACACCGTGCCCCAGAAGGAATCGATATCGCCGGATGCTGCAGTAACGCGCAGGAAGAGTGGACTCATTGCGCCAGCAGTTTCCAAGGGCAGCGCGCCCACACGCACGTCGGCATAGCCGCCCAGCGACTTCGTCGCAGGCACGCCACGGTTGCCCGCATTTGGCCCGGTCAATGCGCTCTCGCATTCCGTCTCCTCGCCCGAGCGCGCTTGCACCCAGTAGAAGAACACGGTAATCGTCGGATCGCCCGCACCTTGGCAGCCGGATGCTTCCGGCACCACCGCCGCCGTGGCCGTGGTGTCGTTGAAGGTGGTGAAATTCACCCAGCCAGTGAGAGGCGTTGCAGCAGACACAGCATTCGTTGTGGCACGCCACACGCGGTATTCCGTAGCCCCGGTCACTGTCGGCCATTGCACTTCCACGCGGTCGGCAAAGGTGCCATCTGATGCAGAGATCGACGCAGGCGCGGCAGGTGCTGTGCAAACTTCCTGACCTTCACCCTCGCCTTCCTCATCCGGCTCCGTCGCCGTAATGTTGACGGTCACTTGCGGGCTGGACAATGATCCATCGCTCACCACCAAGCGCACTGCAAACACGCCCGCACGGTCCGGTGTGATCGTCGCGCGCGACGCCGTGGCGTTGGCAATCGTTGCCGTGCTGCCGGTGGGGCGGCTGAAAATACTCCATGCAAAGGTTAGCGGGTTGCCATCGGGGTCGCTGCTCGCGGTGCCGTCCAGTTGCACCACTGTGCCCACGGTCGCGTTGCGGTTGCTACCCGCGTTTGCTACCGGCGCGGTGTTGGTGGTGCTGATACGCACGGTGTCCGGCGCGCTGTCCAGCAGGCCGTCGTTCACAATCAGTTGGACTATGTAGTCGCCCTGCACATCCACCACGAATGAAGCGGCTTGCGCCGTGCCATTCGTCAACACCGCCGCGCTGCCCGTTGGGCGAGACACGAAGGCCCAACGAAAGGTGAGCGTGTCGTCGTCTTCATCCGTACTTGCGCCGCCGTCCAGCGTAATCGTCTGGTTCAAGAGCGCAGAGCGGTCGCTTCCCGCGTTCGCACTCGGCGGGGTGTTGCCTGTGCTTATTGTCACGGTGTCCGGCGTGCTGCTGGCGAAGCCATCGTTCACGATTAGCTGAACCACGTAGTCGCCTGCCACGTCCAGCGTAAGCGCTGGTTCCGAATCGGTTGCGTCTTCCAACACGGCGGCGCTACCCGTTGGGCGGCTGACCAAGCTCCACGCGAAAGTCAGCGTATCGCCATCGGTGTCCGTGCTTTCGCTGCCGTTCAGGCGCACGCGCTGCCCCACGGCACCGCCCACGTCGTTGCCTGCATTGGCCACGGGGGCGGCATTGTCGGTCGTCACTATCACCGTATCGGGCTCACTCTCGTCGGTGCCATCCGTCGCCACCAGCGCCACCACAAAGGTGCCGGGGCGATCCACCACGAAAGTGGGGGAGACGCTGTTGGCATTCGATATGCCTGTCGAGCTTCCCTCAGGAACAGAGGTGAAGCGCCACGAATAGGCCACCGTGTCGCCATCGGGGTCCACGCTGGCGCTGCCGTCCAGCTCGATACGATCGCCCACGCGGCTGCTCTGGTCCGGCCCTGCGTTGGCGGTCGGGGCAGAGTTCTGCGTAGTCACCACAATCGTGTCCGGCGCACTGGTCAGCGTGCCATCGTTCACCAGCAGGCGGATGACATACGCGCCCGCCTCGTCAATCGTAATCGTGGGCGTCTTCGTTGTCGGGTTAAGCAAGGTAGCCGTGCTGGTGGCAGGCTTCGACGTCAGCGTCCACGCATAGGTTAGCGCGTTGCCATCGGTGTCGGTGCTCGCGCCACCATCGAGGGTCACCGTTTCGCCAATGCGCGCCGCGCGGTCAGGCCCAGCCGATGCAGACGGAGGCGTGTTCACCGTGCTGATGGACACCGTGTCCGCCGCACTGGTCGTGCGACCGTCAAAGGTCTTCAGTTCTGCCACATACGTGCCCGGTCTATCCACCGTGAACACGGGCGATACCGAGTTGGGATTGCTCAATGCAGCCGTGCTGCCCGACGGGCGCGAGCGGAACGTCCAGATGAACAACATCTGGTCGCCATCGGCGTCGGTGCTGGCGCTGCCGTTCAGCGTAATGTTCTGCCCAACCGTTGCGCTCTGGTCCGGCCCGGCGTTGGCCTGCGGGGGCGTGTTGTCGGTGCTCACGTTTATCGTCGCGGGCGAGCTGCTCAGGCTGCCGTCAGATACCACCAATTGCGCCGCATAGTTTCCGGGCAGGTCCAGCCGGAAGCTGGGCGTGGCCGTGGTGCGGTTGTTCAACACCGCCGTGCTGGCGCTGGGCTTCTCGGTCAAGGTCCACGTAAAGCGCAGGTTGTCGCCATCGGGGTCAAAGCTGTCCGAACCATCCAACACAATCGTCTCGCCCACCTGTGCCGCCAGCGGCGGGCCGGGGTCGGCAATCGGGGCGGAGTTCGACGTGCTGATGTTAATCTCGTCCACCGAACTGGCAATGCCATCGCTCACCGTCAGGCGCACCACATAGTCCCCTTGGCGGTCCACGGTGAAGGATGCGTTGTCACGCGTCGGGGTTTGCACAATCGCGTTGCTGCCTGTGGGGGTGGACACAAAGGTCCAGCTATACGACAACACGCCCCCATCTGGGTCCAGGCTGTTGCTGCCGTCGAGTATGATTCGGTCATTCACGCGCGCGCTCTGGTCGGGGCCCGCATTCGCGATCGGCGCCTGGTTCACCACGGTAACGCGCTGCTCCGCCACGGAAGAAGAACTCGGGGAATCGCTGGTAACCACACGGAATACGTAGTTGCCGGTAAGCGGCAGCGTCACCGTGGGCTTGCTGTTCG
>JBIKMR010000120.1:0-12299 GCA_044359155.1 Candidatus Hydrogenedentales bacterium
CCACGACCCCAGGCTCGGGCGGCTCATCACCTGGTCGCCGCAGTTCATCAGCATCAGCGACGGCTCGTGGTTCGGCACCTTCGCCTTCATCGACCGGATCACCGCGATGTCGTCAATGTGCGCCGCCGTCTTCTCGAACAACTCGCTCACCGGAATGCCGCTCTGCCCATACAGCTGAAACTTGAAGGGCGAAGGAAAGGCCGCGCCGGTTTTGCGCTCCGTGCGCAGCATCTCCATCGGCAGCATCTGCCCGGCATACTTCTCCAGCGCGGGCTTCGGGTCAAACGTATCCACATGCGATGGCCCGCCATTGAGGAAGAAGTGAATCACCCGCTTGGCCTTGCCCGGAAAATGCGACAGCCCCGTATCTCCAAAGGCCGCCGGAGCCACCATGCTGCCCAGCGACAACGCCCCCATGCCCATGCCACAACGGCCAAGGAAATCGCGCCGCGAAAGCGGGGCTGCGCATTTGTGCTCCAATGGATTCATGCTTGCTCCATTGGTTTCTCGTCACCCCGCCACCAATAGAGCAGCAGGTAGATCGGCGTGCCCAACATAATGCCCCAAAGAAAACTGTTTGCCACAATCGGCACATAACCGAACAGGCCGGGGAAGGCCTCCCTAAGGGGGCGCTCCGCGAATGCGCCCGAGGCCACGGGATACCACAGCGCCTGCCAGATACTCGCAGCCACGCGCTGCCCGGGTTCGATGGGATCGTCGAAGCTGCCGCCGATGGATAGGAGCATGAACAGGAAGCCCGCGAAAAAATGCAGGGTCGTGATGCCGAGTACCAAGTTCACTGGGTTCAGAAGCTTGCTCATGATAATCGCCTCCTAGTCCACAAACAGAAACTCATTCGACGATAACAAAACCTGCGCCAGCTTTTCCCAAGGGGCCAGCGGCACGGGGAGCGGCTCGAAGGGTCCGGCGAACTCGGCTTCTGCATTCCACGCCATGTTCTCGCTTTCCACCTGCGTCACCATGGGCGACCACTTGTGCTCGTCGCTGTTCAGCTCGGCCTTGATGTCCACCACGAAATCCAGCGTGTCGCCCGCCTCGACGGCGATGCCATACAGGTTCGCGTCCGATTCGCTGTTGTGCAGGAACCACGCGCCCAGCAAGCCCTGCCTGCTGGAACTCACCCGCGCCATGATGCCGTCGCCCTCGGTGCGGGCATGGCGTATGCGTCCCTCCACCTGCACCTTGCCCGACGCGGGCGCGGTCCAACGGCGGACAATCGCATGGTCCAGCGTGTTGCCGGGGTGCCCGCCAGTTGCGGTGATCTGCGCCCAACCCAACGTGGCGTCGGGCCAGTTGGCCCCGCCCTGCCAGGCCGATCCCGTGAAGTGCGGCAGCGGGGTGAAGCTGGCCATCTTCCCCGTGGCCTCGTCGAACTTGCCATAGCCATAGCTCCACGCGGGCGGCTCGACCTCCGGCGGTGGAGGTGGCGTGATCGCTTCCGCACTGCGAATGAACTCCAGCGCACGCGCGGCTTCCTCTTCTGAGGGCGCACGTTGGTAGGCGCGCTGGTAAAGCCACGCCACGCGCTCGGCCTCGGCAGGCGTGCTGGCTGCCGCCGCAGCAAACACCCGCGCCTGTTGCTGCACAAAGGGATTGTTCATCAGGAACAGCGCCTGCTGCGGCACCGTCGTGTCGATGCGCGTGGGACTGTGCATGTCGGGATTCGGGAAATCGAAGACGCGGAACACCGCCGGGAGGAACTGCCGGTCCACCCGCCCATACAGCGTGCGCCGCGTGGGGTAAGGCTCCTTCGCCAGTTCAACGGGTCGCCCACCCAGCGCCGGGTCCAGCGCCCCCGACGCGAACAGCAGCGCGTCGCGCAGGGATTCAAAGTCCAGCCGATGCGCATTGAAGCGCCACAGCAGCCGGTTCTCGGGGTCGGCTTCTGCCGCCTTGCTATCCGTCGACACGCTGCCCTGCCGATACGCGGCGGACAACACCATCAGCCGGTGAATTTGCTTCAGCGACCAGCCCTGCTCCACGAAATGCTGCGCCAGCCAGTCCAACAATTCCGGGTGGCTGGGTGCGCCCGAGCGCGTGCCGAAATCGCTCGGCGTATCTACCAGCCCCTCGCCAAAATGCCACGCCCACACGCGGTTCACCATCACCCGCGCAGTGAGGGGATTGTCCTTGCTGGCAATTGCGTCGGCCAGTTCCCTGCGCCCGCTGCCTTCTGCAAAAGGCGCGCGGTTCTCGCCGGACAACAGCGAAAGGAATTGCCGGGGCACCTCTTCCCCAGGGCTGGCAGGAGACCCGCGCAGGAAGACCCGCGCCGGGGGCGCGTCGGGCTTGTCTGCCAGTATCACCGCATACTGCGGCGCAGTCTCCGCGCCGGTAATCCAGCGGTCAATGTTCGCATGTAGCGTCGCCAGCTCAACGCGCGATGGCTCGTCGAACATCCATTCGAGATCGACAATCGCGCCCTGCGGCACGCGTATGGGGGAACCCTCTGCAACCAACACCGCGCGCAACGCCTCGGAGTCGGCGTCGGGCAGCGCGGTGGCCGAAGGGTTCTGCTTCGCCAGCGCCAGCCATTCGTCGTTCACTTGCTTGAAGGCCCGACCATACGCCACAGCCAAGGAAGAAAAATCTTTCGGCAACGCTTCCGCCAGCACCTTCGCCAGCCGCGCGTTGGGCGTGTGCCCCGCAACCGTCGCATCAGTCAGCACAAAGTCCCCGTCGCTCGGCGGCGTTGGGGTGCGTCGGGCGGGAAGCAGGTCACGCAAGGCCACCGCAAACTCGGCACCCTCCAGTGGAGCCAGCCGGTTCCACGCGCCGAACACGGGATCGTCAATCCCTTGTCGTGCATTGAAGCTGGACCAGCGCCGCACGATGGTCGGGTTCAGGTCTTCGGTATTCCGAATCTCATAGAAGTCATCCGTGGGCAAACTTTCCGCCGTGGGCACCGCCGCAAGGTACCGGTCCACCTGCCCGCGCAGCCGCTCTTCCAGCTCCACCGTCTTCGCCGCGAAGCGTTCCTGCAGCTTGGTCTCGCGTTCCTTCAGCCCCTCGGCAAAGGGCGCATACCGCGCGTCCTGCAAGGCATCTTCCGCCAACAGCGTCGTGCGTTCGGAGCTGGCGGAGAACACGCCATAGAGCGAGTAATAATCGGCCGTGGGTATCGGGTCGAACTTGTGGTCGTGGCACCGCGCACAGCTCACCGTCAGCCCCATCAGCCCGCGCGTCATCGTGTCGATGCGGTCGTCGATGATGTCCGGCATCACCCCGAGGAAGCGCGGCCCCAGGGTGAGGAAGCCCATTGCCGCTAGGTCTTCGCGCGAGGCTTTGCCCGTCACCGTGTCCGCCGCAAGCTGCAGCTTCACGAACTGGTCATAGGGCATGTCGTGGTTCAGCGCATTCACCACCCAGTCGCGGTAGGTGTGGCTGTGGGTAAATGCCACCGCCTCGCGGTCGCCGTACACATAACCCTTCGTGTCAGCATAGCGGGCGACGTCGAGCCAATGTCGTGCCCACCGTTCGCCGTAATGCGGCGACGCCAGGTAGCGCTCGACGACTTTCTCATACGCCTGCGGGTCGGGGTCGTTTACGAATGCGGTCACTTCTTCCGCCGCAGGCGGCAGGCCCAGCAGGTCGAACGACAACCTGCGGATCAGCGTGCGACGGTCCGCCTCGGGCGTGGGCGACAAGCCCTTCGCTTCCATGGCGTGCAGCAGGAAGTAATCGATCTCCGTGCGCGGCCATGCGGCATCTTTCACCTCGGGAAGGGCCTGCGGTTGCGGCGCGTGAAAGGCCCAATGCTCCTTGGCCTTAGCCATCAGGTCCACCGGCGCGCCGCCCTCGGGGAAGACCGCCCCCGCCGCAATCCACCGCTCGAAGGCTGCCACCACCGGCGCGGGAAGTTGCTCCTTCGGCGGCATCTGCAAGTCGGGGTTCTGGTACCGAATCGCCTCGAGCAGCGTTGCCGTGGCAGGCAGGCCCGAAGCCCCGCCCTTCGCCATGCCCGCTGCGCTGTCCAGCAGCAGCCCCCCCTTCACCGGGTCCGACGCCGTGCTGTGGCAGGAGTAGCATTTCTCCACCAGCACGGGCCGGATGTGCTGCTCGAAAAAGTCCGTGTCGCTGGCAGACGCAGGGCTGCTCAATGCCAACACGCAGCACAACACCCCCACGGCTTTTGCCCGATTCGCCATGCCCATGGTTTCCCTGCCGATGATTCCACCCAAGATGATGGCCCTCCCCCGGTGAAGAGTCAACCAATCCTGTATGCTTTGGGGGCGCGCGTTGGAACCTTTTCCCGCGCATGGGGTTCCACGGGATAGAACCAGGTACGAGGCGAGGATGCCCGAGACAGTGGACTGGGAACTGGTGAGCCGGGCACAGGCCGGTGACACTGCCGCGTTTGCGGAGCTGGTGCGCCGGTACCAGGTGCCGGTGATCCGTTTCTGCGAACGCATGACCGGGTCCCGCCCGGACGCTGAAGACCTGGCGCAGGAGACTTTCGTGCGCGTGTACCGACACCTGGGCCGCATCAAGCCCGACGCCAAGTTCTCGACCCTGCTGT
Source organism: Candidatus Hydrogenedentales bacterium (assembly GCA_044359155.1). Lineage (GTDB taxonomy): Bacteria > Hydrogenedentota > Hydrogenedentia > Hydrogenedentales > JAEUWI01 > WGMK01. Next base: position 4,541 of record JBIKMR010000120.1, read on the forward strand.
TCGGGATTGCGCGAAACGTGACCCTGAACCACCTGCGCGATTCGGGCAGGCGGGGACGCGGCGGGGCGGTGTCGCTGGACGATGTGCAACTGCACGCGCCAGCCGCCGGGCAGCCGGGCCGGTCGGCGCAGTTGTCGGAATTGCAGCAGTTGCTGCAACGCGGCTTGCAGATGCTGGCCCCGGCACACCGGGAAATACTGGTGCTGCGGGAAGTGGAAGGAATGGAATACGACGCAATCGCCGAGGTGCTGCAATGCGAGCGGGGTACGGTGAAGAGCCGCCTGGCCCGCGCGCGGGAGCAGCTTCGGTTGAAACTCATCGAGATTGGAGGAGGCGTATTGTGAACGACAAGGAACGCTGGGCGGAGGAACTCTCCGCTTACCTGGATGGCGAATCGCGCGATGCCGCCGCGCTCGAAAAGCTGCTGGCGGAGCAGCCCGGCCTAGCGCGCCAGCACGACGACTACACCCGCATCGGCGCGCTGCTAAGGTCGCTGCCCGACCCAGAAGTACACCCCGCATTTGCCACGCGGGTGGTGGCCCATGCCATCGAGGCGGGGCCTGCCCCGGCCCCGTGGGTTGCGTGGCTGAAATGGCTGGTGCCCGCCGCCGGGCTGGCCGCCGTGGTGCTTGGCGCGGTGTACCTGCAACAGGAGGAAGCCGTGGTCGAAGAAACCCCGGTTATTGCAGTGCTGCGCAAAGACTGGGCAGACGAAGAAAAGGTGGTGGGGCAGATGGAGCAGATGCTGGACCAAGGGGTGCAGCTGGAATTGTACGCCGACGAAGACGTCATTGAGCCTGAAGCGGAAACGGCGGTCGAGCCAGTCGAACCGCTGTCTCCAGAATGGCGGGAGGAAATTGCCCGCGAGGTTTATGCCTACGTGTCCGACCCGTATTGGTCCACCACGGAGGAAGAGCCGCTGTGGTTTGCGCCGGACTATGAAGATGAATACGAGGCGCTCTCGAACCCCGAGCGCGCGGTGTTTCTCGACCTGCTGAGAACCTACCAGGAGAACGTATGATGAGCACGTCCCGCTTGGCGCTCTGCGCCGCGTTGTTGATTGTCGTGGCCGTGGCAGCCCCCGCCCTGTTGGCGCAGGAAGGTCCGCCGCCCCACCACCCGCCGCACGGCGGGCCAGGCTTTGGCGAAGGTTTTCCGCCGCCGCCCGAGGGCGGGCCACGCGGTCCCGGTAGGCCGGGCGGCGATGGCCCCATGGGCGGCCCCGGCGGGGAGTTCTTTGCCGAGGTGATGATGGCGCGCCTATCGGACGAACTGGAACTGAGCGACGAGCAGACCGTGTTGATGGTGCGCAAGTTCAGCGGGCTGCGCGACCAGGTACGCGACCTGCGCAAGGAGCGTGGGCAGGCGGCGCGCGAGTTGGAATTGCAACTGCAATCCAAAAGCCCTGACGCCGCAAAGACCCAGGAACAACTGGACAAGGTGATTGCGCTGGACAGGCAGATTCGGGATGAGCGCCAGAAGGTGTTCGAGGAAATGGGCGCGGAACTGGATCCCGTGAAGAAGGCGAAGCTTTATCTGTTTCTCGACCAGTTCGAGAGCGACATGCGCCGCATGATTGGCGAGGCGCGCGAGCGCTTTCGCGGTGGCCGACCCGATGGCAACGGGCCACCGCCCCACCACCCCGGCGGCCCCGGCCCAGACGGCCCGCGCCCGGGTGGCCCCCCGCACGGTGGACCGCATCACGACGGCCCCGGTCCCGGTGGCCCCGGTCCGCACGATGAACGTGGGGCCTATTGACGCGGCGTATCCAACTGATTGAGTGAATCTCCGGCGGGATTCCGGAGCTAGGCTGAGTAGACCAACCGCCCTGCGCAGAATGTGTGGCGGATGCGACCCTTGAGGGTGTGGCCTTGGTAGGGCGAGTTGCGGCCCTTGGACAAGAAGCGCTTGGCGTCCACGGTCACTTCGGCGTTGGGGTCGAAGAGGCAGAGGTCGGCAGGCGCGCCGGGTTCGAGGCGGCCTGCATCCAGCCCGAACAACTGCGCGGGCTTGACGCTCATGGCGGCGAGCACGTGTTCCAGCGGCAGGATGCCGGGCTCGACCAAGTAGGTGAGGGCAACGGACAGCGCGGTTTCCAGCCCAACGCAGCCAAAGGGCGCGAAGGCGAACTCGACCTCTTTCTCGGTAATTGTGTGCGGGGCGTGGCCGGTGGTGATGCAATCAATCGCGCCATCGCGCAAGCCTTCGATAACGGCGGCCAAGTCGTCGCGCTCACGCAGGGGTGGGTTTAGCTTGGCGTTGCTGTCAAAGGTGCGCACGCGCTCGTCGGTGAGCGAGAAGTATTGCGGGCAGGAATCGGCGCTCACGCGCACGCCGCGCGCCTTGGCCTGGCGGATAATCTCCACCCCGGCGCGCGTGCTTACATGCTGTATGTGGATATGCGCGCCGGTCATTTCGGCGAGGCGGATGTTGCGGTCGATGCGCGTTTCCTCAGCCTCGCGGGGCATGGCGGGAATGCCGAGCACGGCGGACTCGAAGCCCTCGTGCATGTGGCCTTCGCAGGACAGCGCGGGGTCTTCGCAGTGGGCCACATAGGGCAGGCCGACCATGCTGGCGTATTCCAGCACATGGCGCAGCAGGCCCGCGTTCTCGATGTCCTGCCGGTTCTCGGTAACGTAAACCACGCCCGCCGATTTCAGCTCGGCCATCTCGGTCAGCTCTTCGCCGCGCATTCCCTTGGTGGCACAGGCGGCGGTATGCACCTTGATGCAGGCGGTGTCGCGCGCGCGCCGCAGCACCAGCTCGACCATGCCCGCGTTGTCGATGGGCGGGGTGGTGTCGGCCATGGCCACCACGGTGGTGAAGCCCCCGGCGGCGGCAGCGCGGCTGCCAGTTTCAAGCGTCTCTTTAGATTCATACCCCGGCTCGCAGAGGTGCACGCGCACGTCTACCAAGCCCGGAGCAAGCACAAGGCCCGCCGCGTCGATGGTCTCGCCCGTGGTGGATAGCCCCGCGCCAATGGCAGCAACGCGGCCCTCCTCGATGAGCAGGTCCGCGTTGTCTTGCCAGCCAAGCTGGGGACTCCATAGGCGCGCGCCGCGAATCAGCATGGGCTGCCGTACCTCCCGTGTATCAACCGGGAGGAATTGTATCGGCCCGCGCTGCGCGCATCCAACCTCACGCCGTCGGGCCAAACTGGCCGGACATTTCCGCCGCGAGTATCCGCTTGCGGGAAGAGTCGTAGTAGATGGCGGCGAGCAGGTAGAAGATAATGCAGCTGAAGCCAATAGCGTTCGGCGTGAAGTTCGCCCAGGTGTAGGGCTGCTCCATGCCATCGGCGATGAACTTGTCTGCCAGGCCACCCGCGAGGGCCGCGCCCACGCTGAGGCCAAAGAAGTTCACGAGGAAGAGCAGCAGCGCCACGGCGGTGGCGCGCACGCGCACGGGGGCCAGTTCCTGCACGGCGGAATACACGGGGCCGTAGAAATAGAAGTTGGTGAGGAAGACGATGAGCAGCGACACGGTGAACACGGTCGAGGTGGTGTCCTCGGTGAAGCGGAACATCACGATGAAAGGAATGGCCAGCGTCTGCATCAGTGCAAGGAAATATAGCTTGCCGCCCTTGGGCCAGCGCGACTGGAACCAGTCTGCCCCGATGCCGCCAACGAAGGTGCCGATGGTGCCTGCCACGATCAGGTATTTGCCGACGAGGGTGGCTGCCTCTTTCGGGGTGAAGCCGCGATCATTGACGAGCCAGAACTGGTCCATGAGCGTAGCGCCCAAGGCGACGTGGGTGAGGATGGCGCCCACGATGACGAGCCAGAGGGCGGGGGAAATGCGGAAGGCGTGCAGCAATTCGCGGAACACCTCGCCAAAGCTGTCGTGCGCCTGCACGCCGCCCTTTTCCTTGTGGCCTTCTTCCATGGTGCCACGGGGGGGATCCTTGATGAAGAGCACGGCAAGGGTGAGCAACACGCCCAGGGCGCCCATGCCATAGAAGCAGTTGCGCCAGCCGTAGATCGGGCCGAGAAGACCCGCCAGCACAAAGGCAAGGCCGGTGCCAAGCGGCACACCGATGTAATAGATGCCCGTGGCCATCGAGCGCTTGCTCGGTGGGAAGATGTCGCTCAACAGCGAGAGCGACGTGGGCGTGAGCGTAGCTTCGCCCGCGCCAATCAACAGGCGGGGGATGGCCATTTGGGTGAAGGTCTTTGCCATGCCGGACGCGGCAGTCATGATGCTCCACACGAAGAGGCCGATGGCGATGAGGCGCGGGCGGTTCCATCTATCCGCCACCACGCCCAGCCCAATGCCCACCGTGGAATAGAAGATGGTGAAAATGATGCCGGTGAGCAGGCTGTACTGGAAGTTGGTCATGCCAAGGTCGGCTTTAATTTCATTACTGAAACCGACGATGAAATAGCGGTCGATGAAATTCACGATGTTGAGCAGCGTGAAGAACACCAGGATCAGGTAGGCCTTGCCGGGGCTGGGTGCCATGCGATTCTCTCCCTCTGTACGCAAGCGCTTGCCCAGCGCCTGCTGCCGGTATATCCCTCTTGATACAACGGGCAACACCATAACGGAGGGCTAACACGAATGTCACCCTTGAAAAAGGCATACGCGCTGGGCGGATGCAGTGCGACCCCTATTGCCCCAGCCCCGCCTTGCGCCTGCGGCGGGCGCGGAGCCATGCCGTCAGCCCTGCGCCAATTATGATCACCACGCTGATCCCGGTGAGCGAGGCATAGGTGATCGCCGTGCGGGCGTAGTCATCGAGGTAAGGGTCTACAGCGCGGTACGCGGCGATTTTTTCCAGGTCCCATGCCCGGTGCCCCCGGCTCTTGCGGGACATTTCCTCCCAGTAGGTGAGGATATCCGCCAACTCGAACAAACTGATTTTGCCGTTCTCGTTCACGTCGAATCGACGCATGAGTTCGGCCATCACCACCGGACGCAGCGTGTCGATGGACACGTCCCGGAATTGCTTCTTCTGGTATTGGTGGTGCGCTTCGCGCAGGGGTTCGGCTTCGTCGTTGTTCACGGGCACCACGGTGAGCGAGAGGCTGGCCATTTCGTCGGTGGTCTGGTGTCCCCAGATGACTTCCTTCGGCGGGGAGTTGGGGTTGGCGGGGTTACCCTCGGAATTGTCGAAGACCCAGGTCATGTCGATGAGGGTGCCTGCGGGGAGCAGGGGCGGGTCGGCAAAGCGGTAGAGTTCTTGCCAGGCGAAGTCCCAGTCCTTGATCCAGATGAGCACCTGCTCTTCGCCATCGGGAAACTTGGCGACGCTCTTCATCTCGCGGCAGACCATGTGGGCGTGGGGGAAGATGACCTGCGGGCGCACATCGTGCGAGAGCACGTATTGGTGGTGGAGTTCGTAGTGCGGGTCGCCTGCGGGGATGACGAGGCCGGTGGTCATGCCGAAGGTGGGGGGCATTTGCAGGCTGACCACATCCTTGGTGGGGGGCTGGTTGGTGAAGTAGAAGGCGACGGTGGTCTGTTCGCGCTCGGCCTTGCCGGAGGGGTGGAAGTGGGTTTCGAGGATGAGGTCTGCGCCGGGCTTGAGTTCGTAGGCGATGCCATCGGGCAGCATGTAGGGCAGGCTGCCGACGGCATAGGCCGCGATGCGGGTGTCTTCGAATATCTGGTCGAGCGCCTCGAAGCCTATCTCCTCGTCGCGTTCGTCCAGCATTCGCCCGCGCCCGTCGTAGTCCAAATCGATGAGGCAATGGTGTACGACGCTGGGGGCGCTGGCGCGGTATTCGACGCCCCTGATCCACGTGCCGGGGGGCACGTCGGGCAGGGGGATGACGAAGTTGCGGTATTCGTCGGGGCCTTAGGCGGGCACGTCGTAGCCGCTGTCCATTTGGACCACGAGGTCCGGGGTGCCGAGTCGCCATCCGCTGGCGGGAAAGACGGGGTTTGGCGGGGTGAGTGCGGGGTCGCCCTCGGGTGTGCCTGCGTCCACCCATGCGCGGAGCGTGGCCTTCTCGTCATCGGTCATGCCGCGTTCGCCCACGAGCGGGGTGTGCCCTCGCTCAGGTTTCCATGGCGGCATCCGCCCGGAATCGACCACCTTCATGATGGTGCGCGCGCGCTTGCTGGCGTCAGTGTAAGTGAGCAGATCAAACGGGGCGCCCACGCCGGGACGGTGGCACTCGACGCAGTGCTTTTGCAGCAGCGGGGCAATGTGCTCGGCGTAGGTTTGGGCGAAGGCCATGGGGGCGGCTGCGATGGATAAGCCCAGCAACAACGTGATTTGCAGTGTGCGCAACATAACCTGAATAAAACCCCGTGGCCGCTTTAACTGATAGACCAGACCAAGCGGGCGGGATGTTTCATTGGGGGGTACTGTTCTCTAAGAACTCCGCCGCCCGGCGACTAGCGCATCGACGACGGTGGGGTCGGCGAGGGTGGTGGTGTCGCCGATTTGGTCGGTGGCGTTCTCGGCTATCTTGCGCAGGATGCGGCGCATGATTTTTCCGGAGCGGGTCTTGGGCAGGCCGGGGGCGAACTGGATGACGTCGGGCACGGCGATGGCGCCGATCTGTTCGCGCACGTGTTGCTTGAGCGCGGCGCGGAGTTGTTCGGAATCGGCGACGCCATCGACGAGGGAGACGAAGGCGTAGAGGGCCTGGCCCTTGATGTCGTGGGGCATGGGGGCGACGGCGGCTTCGGATACGGCGTCGTGGCTGACGAGGGCGCTCTCCACTTCGGCGGTGCCGATGCGGTGGCCGGAGACGTTGACCACGTCGTCGATGCGACCCATGAGCCAGAAGTCGCCGTCGCTGTCCACGCGGCAGGCGTCGCCGGTGAAATACAGGTCGTTGTACATGGTGAAGTAGACGTCGATGAATCGGTCGTGGTCGCCCCAGGTGGTGCGCATCATGCCGGGCCAGGGGCGGCGGATGCAGAGCTTGCCGCCTTCGTGGCAGTCGCACTCGGTGCCATCGTCGCGCAGGACGACGGCCTCGACGCCGAAGAACCTGCGGCCCGCGCTGCCGGGCTTCAGCGTGTGGCAGCCGGGGTTGGCGTTGATCATGTGGCCGCCGGTTTCGGTCTGCCACCACGTGTCTACAATGGGGCAGCGCCCGCCACCGACGTGGGTGTAGTACCACATCCATGCCTCGGGGTTGATGGGTTCTCCCACGGTGCCGAGCAGGCGGAGGGAGGAGAGGTCGTACTTGGCGGGCCATTCGGGGCCGTGCTGAATCAGCGCGCGGATTGCGGTGGGGGCGGTGTAGAAAATGGTGACCTTGTGCTTCTGCACGACGCGCCAATAGCCTGCGGGGTCGGGGTGCGTGGGCACGCCTTCAAACATGAGCGAGGTGGCGCCGTTGGCCAGCGGGCCGTAGACGATGTAGCTGTGGCCGGTGACCCAGCCGATGTCCGCGCCACACCAGTAGATGTCGTTGTCCTGGATGTCGAAGGTGTAGCGGTGGGTGAGCATGACGTGGAGCAGGTAGCCTGCGGTGGTGTGGACCACGCCCTTGGGCTTGCCGGTGGAGCCGGAGGTGTAGAGGATGTAGAGCGGGTCTTCCGCGTCCATTACTTCGGGTGGACAATCGGCGGAGGCGCTTGCCATGAGATCGTGGAACCACAGGTCGCGCGTGGCATCGAAGGGGCAGGGGGTGTCATTGCGCTTCACCACCACGACGTTGGTGATGGTGGGGCAATTGGGCACGGCCTTGTCGGCAATCTCCTTGAGGGGGATGGTCTTGCCTGCGCGCAGGGAAACGTTCGAGGTGATGAGCAGCTTGCAGTCGGAATCGTTGACGCGGTCCCTGATGGCGTC
>JBIKMR010000121.1:0-12287 GCA_044359155.1 Candidatus Hydrogenedentales bacterium
GGCCGACGCCATGGTAGCCGCCATCGAGGCGAAGAACCTGAAGTGGGGCATTGGTTACAACTACCGCATGACCCCGCAGGTGCGGCACGTGCGCAAGCTCGTGGTGGAAGACGGCCTCATCGGCACGCTCATCGAGGCGCGCGGGCGCGGCAAGGAAGACCAGCGCGCAGGCGGCGAAGACCTCGTTGTTCTTGGTGCGCACGTGATGGACCTGATGCGCTTCTTCATGGGAGACGCCCAACGCTGCATGGCCGACATCACCCACGATGGCCGCACCGCCCTGCCCGCCGACGTACGCGAAGCCAGCGAACCCCTCGGCCCCATTCTGGGCAACCGGGTCAATGCGCTGTTCACTTTCAAAGACGGCGCCACCGGCCACTTCGCCTCGATGAAGAACCCTGGCCCCGAGTGGCTGCGCTTTAGCATCAACCTCTACGGCACCAAAGGCACCATCACCATCAACCTGAACCGCCCCGTGCCCGTCATCAAATGGCTCGACGAAAGCATCTGGAACAGCGGCGTGCGTGGCAAAGCCTGGCAAGACGTGCCAGACATGCCCGCCTACGAAGTGGCCAATAAGGACACTGACACCTTCATCCCCAACGTGGACGACCTGATGGCGGCCATCGCCGAAGACCGCGCCCCAGCCGCCAGCCTGCAAGACGGCGCGCGCGCGGTCGAGATGGTGCAGGCGGTCTTCGCGGCACACACCGCAGGCGGCAAGGTAGACCTGCCCCTGCCCAACCGCGCCCACCCCCTGAAGAACTGGACGGCATGAAGCGGCCCGGACTCAACGAGCTGCTCGACCTGGTGGTTATTGGCGCAGGGCCAGCGGCCCTTGTGCTGCTGCACGACGCCAAGGCGCGCGGCTTGCGCGCGGTGGCCATCGACAAGGGCCCCCTCTGCGGCGCGCTGCTCCACCACCCCACCTACATGAAATGGTTCAGCACCACGCAGAACCTTGAACTCTGCGGCTTCCCGCTCGCGGCGGAAGACAAGAACCCCACACGCCGGGAATACCTGCGCTATTGCCGGCAATTCGTGCAGTACTTCGGGCTGGATATCGTGGGCTATCACGAGGTCACCCGCATCAGCGGCGCGGCGGGCAGCTTTGAGATCGAAGCGAGAGACCTAGGCAACAAGTCCCACACATGGAACGCGCGCAACCTCTGCGTCGCCACCGGGTTCTACGATTCCCCCCGCCCCTTGGGCATACCGGGGGAAGACCTGCCCAAGGTGTCCCATCGCTACACCGAGGCCCACGCCTATGCGGGATACGACGTGCTCGTGGTAGGCGCAGGCTCCAGCGCAGCCGAAGTGGCGCTCGAACTCTGGCGCGAGGGGGCCAACGTAACCATAGCCATGCGCGGCACCGAGTTCGACACCAAGTACTGGATCAAGCCCGACATCGAGAACCGCATCGCCGAGGGTTCCATCGCTTGCCACCGCAACACGCGCATAGCCGAGATTCGCCCGGACGAGGTTCTGCTCCACACCCAAGGCGGCGAACCCTTTTCCGTGGCCAACGACTTCGTGCTCGCCATGACCGGTTACGAACCGGACACCACGCTGATAGAAAACGCGGGCGTGCAGGTAAACCCAACCACCCGCAAGCCCACGATAACTGAGCACTACGAGTCCAACGTTCCGGGCCTCTACATTGCAGGCACCCTTATAGCCGGGGTGGATTCCAACGTGGTCTTCGTCGAGAACAGCCGGGAACACGGCCCGGTGATTATCAACCAAATCCTCGCATCATAAGCAATTGGGAGCGCAGGGCTACTGCCCTGCCGAGCACGCAGCGCCAACTCAAAACGGGTCGGGCGTCTTCAGTATCCGCGACACCATGTTGCGCCCCATGATAGCGCTGCTGGTAAGCACTGCCGAGAACAACGCCCCACACACCCCTGCCGTGCAGATGTCCTGACCCGTCAGGTACAACCCATGGATCGGCGTGCGCGGGCGCAACCAGTCCTGCTTGAACCGGGCAGGCGTATGCTCCAAGCCGTATATCTCTCCCTGTGCATGGCCCGTGAAGTGCGCCGTAGACAAGGGCGTGGACACCTCGGCCCAGGCCACCTTGCCCTTCGTCTTCGGGTGCAGGGTGTATAGGCGTTCGAGCATTTCCTCCTGAAAGGATTCCTTAATCGCCTCATAGGCCTTGGGCCGCTTGTGCCACTTGCTTCCATCAAAGGCAGCAAAGTCCTCGGGTCTGCCCAGCCCAATCAGTTGCACCGTCGACTTGCCCGGGTGCTCCCGTTCCCATGCCGGGTCCTTGGCGGAAGGGAAGGAGATGTACGCCGAAGGCAATCGACCACCCGGCGAGCCGTCACCCGTGTAGGGGTCGTAGCACCAATAGTTGTACTTGGGTAGCTTCAGGGCCGCTGCCGTGCCTTCCAGCCCCACGTAGAGGCACAGGTGCCCTGTGCTGGGTTTGATGGCCGCCAGCGCCGCTTCAATCCCCCAGCGTTCCCGGTCTCCCGGTAGCAGCAGCTTGTCGTGCGTGGCGCGCACGCCCGCATCCGAGATGATTGTTTCGGCCTCGATGACCGCCCCATTCGCCAGCCGCACTCCGCTCACGCCACGCCGCTCCACGCGGATGTGATCCACGCTGCAACGCAGCGCCACTTCTCCCCCGTGTTCCTCGATGGTCTTCACAATGGATCGGGGAATCGCCGACGCGCCACCCACCGGATAACTGCCGCCATCGCGATAGTGATGCACCACCATCGCGTGGATGGCGAAGCTGGCCTCGCCAGGCGGCAGTCCATAGTCCCCGCATTGCGTGCATAGCAACGTAATCAGGTCTTCGTTCTTGGTCAGCCCGCGCAGGAATTCATACACCGTTTGCGAGGCGTGCTTCAGGAAACGCCGCTTCATGAACCCGCCCGCTATCGCGGCAAGGGGAGAAGGCAGCGCACGCTCAGCAAAGAAGTTTTGCTGCGATTGCACGGCGTCGCGCACCGCCGCCCAATAAGCGCGTATAGCCTTCTCTTCTTTCGGGAAATATCCAATCCACTGCTTTATCTGCGCTTCCGACCCCGGCACAAAGTCATAGCGCTTGCCGTCAATGATGGCCACATCGTAGGGCGAGCCCATCGTTGCCCATTGCAGTTGACGGTTCGACACATAATCGAAGATGCGACGCTCGACGGAGGTCTCCCGGTGTACCCCGCCCACGTAATGCACGCCCACGTCCCACTCGAATTCCTTGCGCTTGAAGGTGTGGCAGAATCCGCCGGGCTCGTAGTGCTGTTCCAGCACCAGTACCTTCCAGCCCTCTTTAGCCAAGATGCAGGCCGTGGCCAAACCGCCAATGCCGGAGCCAATGATGATGGCGTCCCATACTTGTTTAGACAGGGCTGGGCTGTATCGCGTGAGCATAAGCGCTCCACGGGCGGCGTTGCGCGGCCCGGATTGGTATGAATCTCCTCCTACGTTGTAGCCCGGAAAGCCCTTGGATGTAAAGCACCGGGCTTGATCCCGGCGGGGAAATCAGGTAGTACATCGCAATGTACAAGCCCACCAGAAAAATCATTGTTGTCGTTTTGCTCTGTCTGCTCGCTGCCATGGGGATAGGAGGAGTCATGATCTTCCGAGGTCCCGAGGGCGAATACTTCGACAGCGCCGGGGCGCGCATCCACTACACCGACGAAGGCAGCGGCGTCCCTGTTATCCTCGTGCATGGCTTTGCGGCGAACGCCAACCTCAACTGGCGCCTGCCTGGCATCATCAATCGCCTGAAGAAAGAGTACCGGGTAATTGCCATGGACACCCGCGCGCACGGCTTCTCAGACAAGCCCCACGACACCGGCAAGTACGGTATGAACATGGTAGATGACGTGGCGCGCCTCATGGACCACCTCAAGATAGAGAAAGCCCACCTCGCCGGTTACAGCATGGGCGGGTTTATCAGCCTGGCCTTCGCGGGGAAATACCCGGAGCGCCTGCTATCCCTCACCCAGGGCGGCTCTGGCTGGTATCCGCGTGGGCAATACCCTGATCTTGTGCAGACTGTGCCGAAGTCGCTCGAGGCCGGAACTGGATTTGAACCCATCGTTCGGTTCATGGAACCCAAGGATGCGTGGTTCCTCGAACGGCGCATCAAGACCATCAACTTCTTCCTCTGCTGGATGAACGATGAAGTCGCCATGGGCCGGTGCTTTGGCGAGATGGAAACCTTGGAAGGATCGGAAGTACAACTCCGCAGCAAAACCTTCCCCTCGCTGGGCATCATGGGCACCAAGGATCCCTTGCGGAAATCTGCTGAGTTCATGGTGGAACGTGCCGGCAACCATAAACTGCACTGGATTGAAGGTGCGGACCACATGACCACGCTCGGAAATCGTAAATATGTTGCCGAGTTCACGCAGACGCTGTTGGACTTTCTGGCGGAGAACACCCCTAAGCCTGTCCAAGCCGCCGCGCACTGACTACTTGGCTATTCCACCGGCAACGGCGTAAGCGCGTGCTGCCTGCGAGACGTACGCACCATGTCTATAGTATAGATAGCCAGCGCCACCCAGATGCATCCAAAGGCCAGCAGCTTCACTTGGTCGAAGGGTTCGTTAAACAGGAACACGGCCACGCAGAACGACAAGGTCGGGGCGAAATATTGGAGTATCCCCAAGCTGGTCAGGCTCATGCGCAGGGCCGCATACCCAAAAAGCAGCAACGGCACCATGGTGACAAAGCCCGAACTGACCAGTAGGAACAAGTCGTAGGTGTTATCAAAGCTGTAATCCAGTGTTCCCTCTGAAGATTTCCAAAGTAAGTAGCCGATGGCAAAGGGCGACGCAAATACCAGCTCAATCGTCAAGCCATTCATGGCATCAATCTTTGCCTGCTTGCGAATCACGCCATAGATGCACCAGCTGATTGCCAAGGCCAAGGCAATCCACGGAAGCACGCCCAGTCGCAATATCATCTGTAACACGCCCGCCGTTGCCAGCAACACTGACGCCGTCTGCCAAGGACGCAACTTCTCTTTAAGCAACAAGACCCCCGCCAGCACGCTGAAGAGTGGGTTGATAAAGTAACCCAGACTGGTTTCCAACACATGGCCATGCGTAACGGCCCAAGTGAACAACAACCAGTTGGCAACTATGCACAACATGGACAGAAGAAAGGGCAGCGCTTTCTTTAGGTCAAATAGGTTCTTCCTTAACACGTTCCGGCCATAACCAAGTGCTTTAATGATACTTAAGAAGAACAAAGTCCAGAGCACCCGGTGGGCAATAATCTCGAAAGACTCAATGTGCTTAAGCAAGACAAAGAAGATAGGCGACACACCCCACCAGACATAGGCTGCAACAGCCGAGCTTACGCCCCGGTATTCCCCCTTGTTCTCGTCAGCACTCATACCAAAAAGTTTCTTCTTTGCTTAAAGCCGCTGGATGCAACACCGCCGGCGCACTCTTAGAAGTGGCCGGCGGTGCGGTAACGCTATTCAGGTTCCCGTCATGCCCCTCTGCCCATAACAAACGTTATGCAGACTTTGGCACTCGGGATTCACTCTACATGCGGATGGGCATAACCACGTTCACGTAGCTATCATCGGGCGCATCCGTATAGGGCTTAATAACCCCGGGGCTGCTGGAATCCTTCAGCACCAGGCACGTCTTGTCCGTGTCAATACGGCGCACGACATCCAGAACGAAGTCTGGGTTGAATGCTATCTCGACCCGCTCGAAGTCATACTCGGCCGGCATCTCTTCTTCATACTCACCAACCTCCGGCGTGGTCACACGTAAGGTGAGCATGTTATCCGCAAACTGGAAACGTACGGAATTGAACTTGTCGTTCGTCATCGTGCGCGTGCGGCGAACCGCTTCCATGAATTTCATCGTATCAAGCACGGCTTCCTTGTCGTGCTTCTTCGGAATCACCATCTCGTAGTTCGGGAAGTTACCCTCAATCAAGGCCGTCAGCATACGCACCGTTCCAAACTCGAAAGAGGCCTGGCTCTCGTCAAGGTAGATGCGCACATCACCTTCATCACCCAGCAACCGCTCTAGCTCATGAATCATCTTGGCAGGAATGATGACGCGCGCCTCGGCATTCTCGGGCACGCCCTCCGTATCCAGCGACAAACTCATGCGGCGACCATCCGTAGCCACCACAGTCAACTTCCCATTGCCCAACTCAAACAGCAGCCCCGTCAAGTTGTAACGAGCCTGATCGCTACAAATGGCAAACGAAGACTTGTTGAACAACTTCTTCAACGTCTTTTGCTGCATTACGATGGGTTCCGTGCCATCGAAAGTACGAATGGGCGGGAACTCATCCGGAGACAAGCTGAACAAACGTGTGTCGATCTTGCCGCAAGTCAGCTCAATCAGGTTGTTGCTGCTCAGGTGAAGCGTGATGTCTCCATCCGGCAATTCCGCAAGGATGCTCGAAAGGCGCTGCGAGGAGACCGTCAAGGCGCCCTCCTGTTCAACGCGGCAATCCACGGTACACTCGATGCTCACCTTTAAGTCTGTGGCCGCCACGCGTATCGTGCCGCCACTGGCTTCAATGAGCAAGTGCGACAAGATGGGCAACGCCGACTTGGCCGCCACCACGGTCTTTACCCGGTTGACAGTCTCTAAAAGGTCCTGCCGGGGAATCGTAATCTTCATGGACAAAGCTCCCTGTTCCGGTGCTGTATAAAGTAACTCATTTCTTCAAGAGGCTTTATTAGATGTAAATCAAGTCGTATCAGCAGTAGGGCTGTTAATACCGGGGAAAACCTATACAAGGCCCGGTGTCCACAGCACTTACCTTGTGCATGTCATCTTAGCAAGTCGTTCATTGCGGGGACAAGCATCCACAAGCAATTTTCTTCCCGCCCGACACCCCGCCGAAAGAGTGCCCCAATTGTGGAATTCTCTCACTGAATCCTGCACCCAACCTACAATTTCAGAGGGCGTGTGGAATGCCGCCAAAACGCCCGATCGGAAATTTTATCCACACCCCTATTTTCTCTGTCAAAGACTTGTCCAGACTATGCTTAGAAAGTTTCACCCCAGCAACTTTCCGGGATCTACCAAGGGGACATCACCCCATAGTTTAACAGTGCTAGACAGTATAAGTAATTGAAATAAAGTAACTTACAAAAAATAACATTAAACTGTGGAATTGTGGATAGCGCCTCTAAGCCCATAGCCTGAATACATTTGGCTAGCCTTACACCGCGTTCCCCAAGGAATACAGCAACCATTAACATCGTGAAATTTCACAACAATCCCACAAGGGTTGGAAGGGCACAAAAGGGGGCTGAGCGCCGAGTACATACAAGGGATTGTGGATGGACCACCGAAGAGCTATCAGGTGCGGATGACGCGGAGGAATTCTTCGGGGTTTACAACCCCCTTCTTTACCTTCTCCCGGCAACGCATCGACATGGTCTTCAGTTTGGCTGCTTTCTGAATCTCGTCTATCGAAGCGTCCTCAGCAATCAACTTGCGTACGGCAGCGGTAATTTCCAAGATCTCGAAAATAC
The DNA here is from genome assembly GCA_044359155.1 of Candidatus Hydrogenedentales bacterium. Classification (GTDB taxonomy): domain Bacteria; phylum Hydrogenedentota; class Hydrogenedentia; order Hydrogenedentales; family JAEUWI01; genus WGMK01. The sequence continues at coordinate 7,487 of JBIKMR010000121.1, forward strand.
CCGTGCGGCCTGCGTTGCCCGTGCCGTAGCAAGAAGGACACCCGGCACCCCGATAGAGCTTCTTCTGCGTAGCAGGAAGGCCCAGCGACCGCAGCATATCCGCGCTCGCATCAAAGGATTTCTTGCAGTTAGGGCAAATCATGCGGACCAAACGCTGCGCAATCACCGAGGTAAGGGCGCTGGAAATCAAGAAAGAGGGCACGCCCATGTTGCGCAGGGTGCTCACGGCTTCGGGGGCGTCGTTGGTGTGAAGCGTGCTGAATACCAAGTGGCCCGTCATGGCTGCCCGCGTAGCGATTCGTGCCGTTTCCGCATCGCGGATTTCACCCACCAGCAGCACGTCAATGTCCTGACGCAGCGCGGCGCGCAGGGTATTGGCAAAGGTCAGCTCGATATCCGGGTCAATCTGCACCTGGTTGATGCCGGGAATCTGGTACTCGACCGGGTCCTCCAGCGTCACGATGCTCTCGGTCATCACGTTCTTCTGGTTCAACATGGCGTACAGGGTGGTGGTTTTGCCACTGCCCGTGGGGCCTGTAACTAGAATCATGCCATAGGGTTGCAGGATAATCCGGTTGATCTTGGTCTCGTCTTCCTCGTCCAGGCCAAGGTCGCGCACGCCGGACAGCACACTGCTCTGGTCAAGCAAGCGCAATACCACGCGTTCTCCAAGGAAAGTAGGCAGAGTGGCCACGCGCACGTCGAACTCGCGCCCACCAATCTCCATGCTGATGTGGCCGTCTTGCGGCAGACGGGTGTTGGTAATGTCCAGATCCGACATGATCTTGATGCGCGACACCACCGCCAGAACGTTGTTCTCCGGGATGCTCATCACGTCATGAAGGATACCGTCGATACGGTACCGCACCCGTGTTTCCGGGTCTTGTGGGTCAATGTGGACATCCGTTGCGCCTGAATTGGCGGCACCTTCCATGATGGTTCCCACAATCTTCACCACCGACGCGCCCGAGGCCGCCTTGGCAATGTCCTCGAAACGCGATACCTTGGGGGCAGCAGTATCAGCCACGGGAAGTTTCTCCTGGGTTTTGCCACGGGCGGGTTTGGAAGTGGGGGGCACTGGCGCTTCCGGCTCTGAAAGCACCGCGCGCTTGCGCTCTGCCTTGGGTGCAGGCGCGGCAGCAGGCTTTGCTTCCTCGATGCTGGAATAGCGCTTGTCTATCTCGGCTTGCATGTCTTCCACAGCGGTAAGCATGGGATGGATGCGCAAGCCCAGCAAAAGGCCCAAGTCTTTAAGCTTGGCCTTGGTCTGCGGGTTGCCTATAAGGACCGTCAGCCGGTCGCCGTCAAGCTGCAAGGGCAAAAATTCGAACTTCTTCGCAATATGGTGGGGCACATGTTCGAGCGCATTCTTGCTGCTTTTGGCATTGATAAGCGAAGAGAACTCGAGATCATGCTGTCGGCTGAGGGCTTTAGTAAGAATTTCCCGTGACACAAATCCGCGCTCAAGCAGGATGTTTCCCAGCAAGCGGCCACTGCGCTTCTGTTCATTCAGCGCCTCGACAAGCTGCTGCTTCTCCAAGTCGCCGGTTTCCACCAGGAAATCGCCCAGCGATTGGTGCTCGTCCCGCGCGGATTTGGGATGAAACTCGTATCGAAGCACATCGTCAACGGCGGAGAAGGAAACCTTGCCAGACTGGAGTAGCTGCTTGTACCAAGGCACGCCGCTCTTCGCCTCGTGCTCCTGCGCACGATCCAGCTCCTCCCGCGTTATCACGTCCTGCTTCACCAACTGCTCGCCAGCAGCCCGGTGCTTAAGGTCATCGCCCATGCGGTCGCGCCCTCCCGTTCGCTTCCCAACACGACGCGATTATAGAAAGCGCGAATTCTGCAACGCAATAACCAAATGCGGGGGCGGAATTGGCGGCCTATTCTTTGGCTAGGGCCGCTGCATAGGCATCACGGTAGGCTTGCGCGGTTGCGCCATCTTGCAGCACTACGACAACACCTGCCGCTTCCAGCGCGCCCGCCTCGATAGTTAGCCTGCCATTGTCCAAGCTAAACGGTAGATCGACCACGCCTGTTTCCCCCACTCGCACGACCGCCGCCGGGGCGGGTTTGGCCCAGTCCAGCGAGAGGGGTGTTGCGTCAAAGGCTTGGAAGGGATAGGCCTCGGGGTGGATTTCGTAGCGCGTGTTGGTAAGCACCAGCAGCAGCTTGTCTCGCCCCAGCAAGGGAGCTACGTCCACACCTTCGGGAGCATTCACAGCGGCAGCCCACACGTCTGCATCCAGGAAATCCTCACGCAGCACGGTCATCACCCGGCCCCACTGGGTCATGGCGGCTATGGCGTCGGGCCACTTCTCTGCCAACTCCTTGCTGTGGTTGAACCAGAGAATGCCCTTGGCACCCCGCCCCAAGTTAAACGTCAACTGGGCGGCCAGTTCATTCGGCGTGGGCGAGGTCCGTTTGGGACGCTCGCCCCAGTCGCCAACGCCTTGCGTCCATACCCAGATGGGCTTCGGCTCGGTGGCGTACTTCAGGTCCTGGGTGTACCAGGCCGTTTCTTCCAGCCGCGTGCCATAGGGCTTTGGCCATTTGCTGCTCGATGGCGCGGTTACGGAATAATGGTCTTGGCAGGGGATGTCCGCAATCGGGCCGTATTCCATAAACTTGATATTACGGCACAGGGTGATGAAGCTGGGTTTGGTGACATCGTACTCGCGCAGTTCCGTGTCTGTATGCAGCATGATGTTCGACGGTATCGACCAGTCCGGCTCGTCCTGAATCATCCAGCACAGAAGGCTCGGCTTGTCCTTCAGCGCAAGCACGCGCTGCTCCACGGTCGGCACGCTGGTATGCACCATGTTGCGCATCCCCAGCTTCACGCCGTAATCGTAGAATTGATCATTCACATCGCCGCCCGCCACCACCGTGTCGATGTGCATTTTGGACAAGGCTTCCGCCGTGTCATCCCTGACGGTCCACACGCCGATGGGGAAATAATCCGGGTGTGCACGCCGGTGCGCGTACACCGGGGATACGGTCTCGCCCGACTTCACCTGCGCCTTAACAATCATCAGCTGCCCCAAGGGGAGCGGCTGTGCCAGCGTAACCGTGGCCACCGCCGCGCCCGGCGAATAAGCTACTTCGCCCAGCGTCGCCTCTGCGCCTTCGATGCTGATGCCTTCCACCGTGAAGGGTTCGGTGGTCGCCGCGCGCAGGTGTACCGTCAGCCGGTTCAACTCCGGCCACACTCGCAAGTAGGATACCCGGTAAGGGTTTTCCGTCAAGGTTCCCTTATAAGAAATCACAGGCTTCCAGTTGCCCTCGACATAACTGAACTTGAAGGGGGCGTCTAGTGCGAAGTCCTTGGTCTTGGCGTTGATCTCCAACACCGTCAATTCGCCGGGCGACAACTGCTCGTCATACATGCGGTCCCAAGCAATGAAATGGTTGAGTCGCCAATAGGACTCATCCTGCCCGTTTGCCCGCCAGAACCGCAGCGACATATCCTTGTCCGAGGTGTTACGCAGGTAGAGATACAGCAGCCCGCCCTCGTTAGGAAATTCATTCTCCAGTTCAACTACCTGGTCCTTCTCCCAGCGCGCCGGGCGATAATGCAGGTGTTCCAGCACCAGCTTGTCGCGGCTTCGCGCTTCGCGGTCTGCGCCCACTTGGGCAGATTGCCCAAAGGCAGGCAGCCCGCCGAGCCCGAGCAAGAGCATTAGAAGAAATACATACTGCTTCATTCTGGGAGTTCCTTGGTGGGTGGTGCAGGTAGGAGTGGTCCATCATTGCCTGTGGCTTGAGGGAAGCCAAGGAAAGCGCGTTTGCGCCGGAATCCATACTCGACATTCTCCACAAGAATTGACCCGTATTGCGGAGAAAAGTTTCGTCATTAATGCAGTTCTAACCTGCCTCAATGCAGAGTCGTCAGGCACAAAAAAACCGTGGCAGCAGGATCGCCTGCCGCCACGGTGTTTTGTTAGAAGCTCTTAATCTTCGCAAGGATACTGTCCGCATCCAGGCCTTGGTGGAAGATGTGCTCGGCGATGCCGCCTTCGCCGGGTTTGGACACCGCCATCACGTCGAACTTGGGGGCGTGGCCGCGCTGTAGGAGCCAGGTGCCGAAGCGGCTGCCGAGGCCGGTCTTGATATTCTGTCCCTCGACCACGAGCACAAAAGGGGCCGCGCCCAGCTTGGCCATGCTGGCTTCGTCCACCACGTTGAGCGTGGCCTTGTTGACCAGGCCCACGTCGAGCCCGGCCTCGCGGGCGCGCTCGACGGCATCCAGCGCGCGGTAGAGCAGTTCACCATAGGCCACCACGTAACCATCCTTGCCCTCGCGGATAACATCGTCCTTGCCGGGCGTAAAGGTGTAGCCCGCGCCGAAGTATTCGCTGCCGTCTTCTTTCAGGATAAGCGGCACCTTGCTGCGGGTGGAGAACACATAGCGGATGCCGGGATCATTCCAGATGCTGTTGACCACGGCCTTGAGCTGGTTGGTATCCGCCGAGAAATAGAGGCGCGTGTTGTCCGCCTCGCCAATGCCGCAGTCCGCCAGCATCACGTTCACGCCGTAGTGGCAGGTGTTGTCGGCAATCTCGTCCACGCCCGCATGGCTGAAGTGGCACATCAGGTTCGCGCCGTTCAGGCGCGCCATGGTGGCCTCGGAGATGATCATTTCAAGGAAGGCAGAGAAGGTGCTGAAGAGGCCCTGCTTGCCCGGGGCGAAGCCGAAGCCGGCGGCAGCGCTCAGGTTGCCGCGCTCCTGCACACCGCCGTTGATGCATACATCTGGATGCGCCTGGCGCAAGCCCTTCAGGCCGGTCGATCCCTC
>JBIKMR010000122.1:0-12259 GCA_044359155.1 Candidatus Hydrogenedentales bacterium
CTGGCAGCAGCTTCACACCCAGCGGCGTGGGCAGGTTGCCCGTGCGCGCGAAGTCGAACAGCGTGGTGTCCGCAATCTCTTCAAACTGCAATACCTGCTCCGCCGTGGCCGGGCTCACCAGCAGGTGCGTCGGCGTGAAGTGGTGCTCGGTCGTCAGTTTCAGAAACGCACGCACCAAGTCGCTGTAGTCAAAGCTGCCCGCCGTGCTGGTGTTCAACACCACCGGCGCGGTGGACACGCCGGAGCTGTCGCCATTCAGCAACACCTCGATCGCCGTGGCATCCAGCGCCCTGCCCAGCCGTTCGCCGATGCGCTGCAAATGCACGCGCAGCAGATCCACCGACATGCGGCGCACCACTTCATACGAAGCGAGCACGCCGCGCCCCAGCTTGTGCAGCCGCACCGAACGATCGCCGTACTTGATGTTGGACTCCGGAATCACCGTGGCTTCCGCAATCAGGTGAAACGACTCGTCGTCGTCCGACTCGATCACGTAGGGCACGTCAAACACCGTGCCCGACACGGACTCGTCTCCCAGGATCAACTGCGGATACACCGGCTGCGTGCGCATTCCCGTGAGCACCGCGTCGCGCACGATGTCGGGGAACAACCACTTCGCGTTCGGGTCCGTCTGGAAGAAGCGCTCCACCGAAATACGGCGCAGGTCCACGCCGAACTCCTGCGCGCAATAGTCTTCCGCGTTCGTGCCCAGCGCGCGGAAGAACTGCCCATGCGACAGCCCCAGCCCATTCAGCGTGTCATACAACGCTTGCCCCCGAACCGCGCGCAGGCGTTCCTTCTCCTGCCCCAAAAACCGCACCCGCTCCCGAATCTGCCCATCCATAATCGCCATGCCTCCATCTCCTTCTTCGTTGAGTCACATCTTTGCGAGCGCCACGCCATGGCGTGGCAAACTCGCCTCTTGGTCCCCCTTTGAAGGGGGACGATGCCACGCCTTGGCGTGGCATCCGGGGATGTCCACCCCCGCAGCACCATCCACAACTACCATCCTCTGGTCCCCTCTCCCCCTGGCAGGGGGAGAGGGGTAGGGTGAGGGGGTTACCAGCAACCTCTGCACACCCCTACATCAACACATGCACCTTGCTCGCCCCGGTATCCACCTTCACATTCACGCCGCGACCATTGCCCGACGCAGGCGCCTTCACGCGGCCATCGGTAGCCGAAGCCGCCACACCCGCCACGCCATTCACCGTGGGCGCGCTGCCCGTGTAGACAAACACTGCAACGCCACGCACCTTCACCGGAATCGCCACCTCGTTCTCCGTCGCGTCCGCCATCGCCTGGCCAAACACCACGTCCTCCGCCGCCGTCACGTTGTCCACCACATAGTTGCCCACCAGCTTCACCGCGTCACCCTTGGCAATCGCCACCGTGCCCGAGGCCGGCGTCACGCACGTGATCATCAACTCCGTAACCGGACCACCCACATCTCCAAAAGCCATCGTCGTCTCCTCCATTGTTTGTTTTCTTTACGGCCCCTTCTCGGCAAGCACGTCCGTGTTCGTCCGTGCTGGTCCGTGTTCCCCACTAACCACTCGTCACCAATCTCAACACCCGCTCCCCATCATCCCCTCCCTCCAGCGCCTCCGGCGCACTCACCGGCTGCGGCGGATACCGCGCGTCGAAGCGCGCCTCATACCCGCGCAGGTGCGCCTGCACATCGCCCAGACTCGCCCCCTCCAGCAACGTGCGCCAGCAACGCTCATCAAATGCAGCGCCATCCAGCTCACGCCCCAGCCCACACAACCGCTCCACCGCGCGGCTGCGCGCCTCGACCCCATCGCGCAGCAACTGCGCCGCCTGCCCCGGCAATGCGCGCACTTCGCGCAATGCCGCCGCCACGGCCCGCGCACTCGACGCATCCAGCCCCGCCTCCCGCTCGAACCGCACCACGCGAACACCCGACTCCCCGTGCAGCGCTATCTCGCGCCGCTCGGGCGACGCGCTGATCACCGCATACACCCCCGAGTCCGCACGCACCGCGTCGCCGTCCTGCTCCAGCCACGCCACCGGGTGCGGCATCTTCTCCGTGGCCCACGCCCCCTCGAGCACATCGCCCCCCACGCGATACCCCACCGCGTATCCCTCCGCCTCAAGCCGCAAGTCCAGGTGCGCGCCCTCCGCATCGCAATGCCGATGCAGCACAAACCGCCCCTGCGGCACGAAGCCCGCCAACGCTTCCCCACGTTCCTCAACCGACACGTTCCAGTAGTTCATGAAAACATCCTCCATACCCCCCGCCACCACGTTGCACCGGAAAGTGGCCAGTCTCTCGTCACTCGCCACTAACCACTGGCCACTGGCCACTAATCACTCCATCACCTGCTGCACCAACACCATGACCACGCCCACGAGGTTCGCAATCAACAAGTTCACCCCGCGCGACAAAACCGTGTCCAACCGCCCCACCCGATCCCGCACCTCCTCGATGTCCGCATTCAGGTTCCGAAACTCCACCGCCGCCACACGCTCATAAGCACAAGGCTCCACATTCACAACACCACCTCCCTTCATTCTTCTTTCTTCACTGGCCACTGGCCACTAACCACTCGCCACTCATTCCCCCGCCCAACACCGCTTCACCCCGCCACGCAGACCTCGCCAGCCCACGTCGGTCTCAGTGCGCAATTGCGCCACAAAGCCCGTGCCCTGCGACCCCGCCGAGACCACGCTCCCCTCCAAAACATCCAGCACATCGTGCATCACGAAGTGGCACGATGCGCCGTCGTAATCCTTGCCGGGAGTGTGTGCACACGCGCGAATGTCGTTGCCGCAGACCGAACACTCGGGCCGCCCAAACGAGAACCCGATCGACGTTTCCCGATACACCCCGCCCTCGATATTCAGGATGAAGTCCGCGTTCTCCGCCGTGCGCAACACATACACGTCAGGCCGCACCGACACCACGCCCCCGTCCCGGTGAATCTGCGAACGAAAGAACGTCCCCCTCGGCAACGTGCCGCGCAGGTCATGCCGCTCCATCAACGGGCGCCCCACCACCAGCGCATTGATCTTCTCCAGTTCCGCCTCCGGGAAACGACTGAAATGCCGGTCCACCTGGTTGTTGCACAAGTCCAGCGTGAACACCACAAACTCCTCCCGCGCCAACGGACGCAACGCAAAACGATTCACCGCCGCCAACAACGCCGCCTCATCCTCCTCCCCACCCGGCGCATACAAACGCAACCCCACCAAACACCCCACCCGCTCCAACAAATACGGTTCCATCACCATCTCCTTCTATCTAACTCTCTAGGCTGTTGTGGCGTGGTCTCCTGACCGCGCCACTCCCGAGTCTTCGAGGCTCCGCGTCCGCGCGGAGTTCCGACCGCAGGTCTCCTCTTCTCTTCCACTGATTCATCTTTGCGCAGCACTTGCGAATAAACCGCGCCGTGTGTTGTATTGACCTCATGATGGTTCACCCTATCTCCAATGCAATCGCCAGCATCCTTGCCTTCCTCATCACCTATGTTGCCGTCTTCGCCACGCTCGCGGTCCTCGTCCTTGTCGTGCTCGGCCAGTTGGTAGCCGGGGGAGTTAGTGGGCCAAGGGCTACGCGTGCGATCAACAATCCCTTCACCGACACGCTCCACTGGCTCCTCACTTCACCGAACTATTGGATTTTCCATGCAATCTTCTGCCTATTTGCCACCGGGGCAATCCTCATCCGATTCAGGCCAACCCGCAATGACAACCGTTCGACGCTTCTGGATTACCTGCTTTGGTGGCGAGACTTTTCCTGGTGGTAGACCTCTGCTGTGGCAGTTCCTCCCCCGTCGCGCCCTTTGCCCCCTTCGCCCCTTTGCATGAAATCCCCTCCCCTGGCTTCCCCCTCCCTCCTCATCTGCGCTCATCCCCTTAATCTGCGGACCACCTCTTCCTCCCCAATCACCCCCACGTCCCGCAGCCGCAGCACATTCTCAATCTCAATCTGCCGCGCCTGCGCTTCGCGCAACACGTCCACCGTGCGATTCTCATGCATCCGCACCCGCGCCTTCGCCTGCCCCCACATCAACGCCAGCTCAAAGTTGTAGAGCCGCTCCAATATCCGCTGCACGCTCCGGTTCACCGTGTTCACCTGACGCGAGATAATCTCGAACTGCGCCGTGCCATACGTTTCTGTGGTGCCATAATTGCGCCCCAGCAAAATCGGCATCAGGTGCATCCCCGTAATCACCTGTTCCTCCACCGCCTTGTGGTTCTCATAGAACCCCCGCGACTGCTGGTCCCCGCGCACCTGCGACGCCACCACGTTGTCGAAAGTGATCAGGTTCTGGTCCGGGTCCAGCCCGGTGATGCGCTTGTTCAGCTCCGCCAGGCAAGCCTCCATCCGCTGGCGATACCCCTCCGCGCTCTCACCGCGCTGGCGCTCCTCGCCCGTATAGCGAAAGTGCAGCCGGGGCCAGCCCGCGTTGTGCGTCGCCTTCGCCATGTCCTCCAGCAAGCGCTGCTGAATCTTCACCACAAACGGAATCGACCGCAGCATCGACCGGCCATAAGGGTTCGTGCCGTCACGGTCCAGCCCCACATACACAAAGCGTTCCATCGGCAACGCCACCGGCTGCCCCTCTTGCAACTGGTACGCCTGCAACCGACCCTGCTCCCGGCGAAACCGCACCGTCCAAACATCCACCGGCACCACGTCCCAGATTTGCTCCCGGTTTCGAGACAGCACAATCTCGAACGCCGCCGCCCCATACGTGAACAGCGACGCATAAAAGATATCCAGCAAGCCCTCGACGCCCCGGTCCCCGCTGTTCATCCGCGCATCCAGCGATTCAATCAACCGCCGCGCCCGCGCCTCGGCAAACTCCGAACTCGCCTCATGCAGCTCCACATCGAAGCCCGTCTGGCACAACCGCTTCCAAGTCCACACCGCGTCCGACACATCCGGTATCGCATCCCGCAAGTGCCGATACACCCGCAGCATTTCAAACGGCGTGTTGTTCGGCATATTCAGGTAGCCCCCCAACATCGCCCCCAGCCGAGCCGCATCCTCCGCCGCACTTACCGGCGCCACACCCCCAACCACCGGCGGCGGAGACACCCGCCCACCACCCAACCAACGCTCCCACCATCCCGCCATCGCTAAACCCTCCATGCACAAGTTCCACCAATACCCGCCAACACGTTGCACTATGAGTGGTTAGTGGCCAGTGACGAGTGCATGGTTCCCAATTCGTAATTCATAATTCGTAATTCATAATTTTTCCCAATCTGCAATAATCCCCCCATGTCCCAACCCACCGACATCGCCCGCGCCCACGCCGCCGTGGACGCATGGGCCCAGGCCACCAACATCCAGGCGCACCTGCCCCAAGTAGACGGCTGCTCCATCTGGTGGCGACTCCGCTTCCTCCTCATCCACGAACACATCCCCCAACTCCTCGCCCCTCCCCAGTCCGTGTCCGTCCGTGCCCCGTCCGTGCAGGTCCGTGTCTCCCGCATCTTCAAGGCTCTCATCGGAGAACTCCGCTTGCGCGGCCTGCTCCGCGCGCGCCCGGTCCGGCCCCGCGTACTCGTCATCAGCCGCGCCAACGCATGGGACGGCACACGTGACCGCGAACTCTGGAGCGCCATCGAAACCCTCGAACAGGGCCGCGTGGAAACGCTGGTGATGGAACAGAGCCACGGCCCCCTCGCCGGGCAACTGCACGGCTGGCGCACCCGCCCCCACACCCACCTGCTGGGAGACTTCATCCACCTGCGCTACAAGCTGGGCAAGCGCCCCGACTTCGCGCAGACACACCTCCCACGCATTCCTTTATTGTTGGATGGAAAAGACCTCGGCTCGCAGGTGGCGGACTACATAGAGAAGCACGCCAGCCACCACGCCCACGAACACCAGGCCTACCTCACGGTGATGCCCGACATTTTGCGCAGGCTGTCCGTGCGCGCCGTGTTGCTGGCCGACGAGAACGGGGGCGAGCAAGGCATGAAGATGGCCGCCCTCGCCGCCGGCATACCCGTGGTCGCCGTGCAGCATGGCTGCATCCACGCAGACCACATGAACTACATTTTTCCTGCGGGCTCCCCCCCGCAGGACATCCCCCTCGCCACGCGCACCTGCGTATATGGAGAACACGAACGCAGCCTGCTAACCACGCAAAGCTGCTACGCGCCCGATTCCATCGTGGTGACTGGCCAAGTGGCCAACGACGCGCGCGTCCTCACGCACAAACCGTGGACAGAGAAAAGCCCGCAAGGCCAAGCCCTGCGCATTCGCACCCTCCCCCCCAACTGCGACCGCCTGCTGCTGCTCACATCGCAAGACCTGCTCCACGAGATCGCCGCCGAGCGCCTGCTGCCCAAGCTGCGCGACAGCGCCCCCCGAAACTTCCTCGTCGTGCGCCCCCACCCAAGGGAAAAGGGAGACCACTGGACACACCACTTCCTGCAACATGGGGTAACAGATAGAGCCATCGTCGCGCGCGAAGGCACATTGGAAGAGTGGCTAGACGCGTGCGACGCACACGTATCGGTGTCCAGCACCGTGCTCAGCGAAGCCGTCGTCTACGGCAGGCCCAACCTCGTCGTCGGCCACGACCGCGTAGGCGACTGGCTCGGTGTCATCGAAGGCAACATGGCCGTCGACCTCGACACCACCACCCTCGACGCCGCCATAGAAACATGGCAAGCCCGCAGCCCCGAAGAAATACAAACCAACCGCACCCACTACATCACCCAACACTTCCACCAACTAGACGGCAAAGCCGGACAACGCATCGCCGAAACAACCCTGCAACAAATGACAATGGACAATTGAGAATGGACAATTGAGAATTATCCATTCTCAATTATCAACTACTTCCCCGCCACCTCCTTCAACACCCGCTCATACTCCCCCGCCAACACATCCCAGCTATACGCTTCCTCGCACCGCGCCAGCGCCAGCTTCCGCAACTCAGCCACCCGCTCCGGGTGCTCAATCAGGTACTTCAACTTCCCCGCCAAATCCTCCGCCGACAGCCGATACGTAATCGCAGAATCCTGCACCACATACGCATTGTCCGGCGTGTTCAAAGTAAGGATGCAACACGCATACCCCATCGCCTTCAACAACCCCAGGCTCGTGCCCCCCGGCTGATTCCCATGAATCACCGCATACGCCCCGTGGTGCAATTCCTTCACATGGTCCGGGTCATAAATCGCCCCCGGAAAAAGCACCCGCGCATCCTTCGTCGCCCGCAGCCCCGCCGCATACTCGCTGTCCTCCGCATTGCCTCCCCCCATCACCAACACCTTGTCCGTCTTCAATTGCTCAAACGCCTGAATCACCAGCTCGCAACTGTTGTCCGGCACATGCCGACTCAAGAACAGGAAGTACCCATCCTTCTTCAGCCTATACTGCTCAAGAATTTCCGGGTGCTTCGACTCCGGGTCAATGTTTGCCCCATTCGGAATATGAATCGGATCACACTCGAAGTCCGTCGCGTAATAATCGCTTACCGACTTCGCGTCAATAATCAGCCTGTCGCACACCCGCGCCGCGAGATACGCAGACGCATAGATGAACCGCTTCGCAAACGTACCCCACTTGGGCCGCCGCCAGTCATACCCATTCGGGTTCAGGCACACCCGCAACCCCGCCAATTTGGGGATAACGCACAACGTCGATACCGCCGGGTTAAACGCCAGCACCACGTCGGGCCGCAACGTGCACACATGCAGGCAAGCGAACAAGCTGTGCGAATATGTGTCCGTAAACTTGCCCCGCAAGCTCGGCAACTCGATCCGCCGAATCCCCCGAAACTGCTCAATGCCATCATCCGGCGAACCCTTGCGGCAATAGCAATACACCTCATGCCCCGCAGCAGCAAGGCGCGCCCCCACCTCCTCCGCACAGGTCTCCAGCCCGCCATAACGCGCAGGCACCCCCCGTATTCCAAGCATCGCAATCTTCATAAGCAGCAGCAATTCCCCATCCAGCAAGCCCCAATACTAACAAAACCCAAACCACCATGCGATTAGTGGCCAGTGGCGAGTTATTAGTAAAGATTCGTTGTGGCAGGGATTCCTCCCCCTCCTCGTTATCCATTGTCCATTGCCCACTATCCATTCCCCAATGGTCACTCGCCACTAACCACTTGCCACTCTCCATCCCCAATGCGCATAATCCCCCTATTCATTCAGACGGAGAAAACCACCATGCCCAAGAAGACCACCCCCGACCTCGACCGCAAATACTCCAAGCTCATATCCGATGCCACGGACAAGGCCCCCAGCCGGGCCATGCTCCGCGCCGTGGGCTTCAAGGACGCCGACTTCAAGAAGAACCACATCGGCATCGCCTCCACCTGGAGCATGGTCACCCCCTGCAACATGCACATCGACCTGCTCGCCCGCGAGAGCGAACTCGGCGTGAACAACGCAGGCGGCAAGGGCATCGTCTTCAACACCATCACCATCTCCGACGGCATCTCCATGGGCACCGAGGGCATGAAGTACTCCCTCGTCTCCCGCGAAGTCATCTGCGACTCCATTGAGACCGTCATCGCCTGCGAAAACTTCGACGGCCTCGTCGCCATTGGCGGCTGCGACAAGAACATGCCCGCCTGCGTCATGGCCATGGCCCGCCTCAACCGCCCCGCAGTCTTCGTCTACGGCGGCACCATCATGCCCGGCGAACACAAGGGCCAGGCCATCGACGTTGTCAGCGTCTTCGAAGCCGTGGGCGCACACGCGCGCGGCGACATCTCCAGCGCCGAGCTCAAGAAAATCGAGACTTGCGCCATCCCCGGCCCCGGCTCCTGCGGCGGCATGTACACCGCCAACACCATGGCCTCCGCCATCGAGGCCCTCGGCATGAGCCTCCCCAACTCCAGCGCCCAGGCCGCCATATCCAAAGACAAGGCCAAAGACTGCCGAGACGCAGGCGCCGCCGTCATGAACCTCATCAAGCTGGGAATCACCCCCCGCGACATCATGACCAAGAAAGCCTTCGAGAACGCCATCACCCTGGTCACCGCCCTCGGCGGCTCCACCAACGCCGTGCTCCACCTGCTCGCCATGGCACACACCGCCAACGTTCCCCTCAAACTGGACGACTTCACCCGCATCGGCAAGAAGGTCCCCGTCCTCGCCGACCTGCGCCCCAGCGGAAAATACGTCATGGCCGAGCTCGTCAAGATCGGCGGCGTCACCCCCCTCATGAAAATGCTGCTCGACAAGGGCCTGCTCCACGGAGACTGCCTCACCGTCACCGGCAAGACCGTCGCCGAAAACCTCAAGAACGTGAAGCCCTACCCCAAGGGACAAGACGTCATACGTGGCTTCGACAACCCCAAGAAGAAAGACGGCCACCTCGTCATCCTCTACGGGAACCTTGCCGAGAAAGGCGCCGTCGCAAAAATCTCCGGCAACGAAGGAACCAAGTTCACCGGCAAGGCCGCCGTGTACGACGGCGAAGAAGCCGCCCTCAAGGCCATCCTCGACGGCAGCATCAAGAAAGGCCACGTCATCGTCATACGATACGAAGGCCCTAAGGGCGGACCCGGTATGCGCGAAATGCTCGCCCCCACCTCCGCCGTCATGGGCAAAGGCCTCGGCCAAGACGTTGCCCTCATCACCGACGGCCGCTTCTCCGGCGGCAGCCACGGCTTCGTCGTCGGCCACATCACCCCCGAAGCCTACGACGGCGGCGTCATCGGCCTACTCAAAAACGGCGACCCCATCACCATCGACGCCACCAAGCGCACCATCAACCTCGACCTGCCCCAGTCCGAAATCGAAAAACGCCGCAGCGCCTGGCGCAACCCCAAGCCCCGCTACACCACCGGCGTACTCGCCAAATACGCCGCCCACGTAAGCACCGCCTCCGAAGGCGCCGTCACCGACAAAGACCTGAACCTATAAAACAAAAACGCCAATCCCCCGATTGGCGCACCTCATTCCCAATATGTTGTGGCGTGGTCTCCTGACCGCGCCACTCTCCTTTCGCCCCGTCCCGTTCCCCCTTCGTGATCTTCGTGGTTACTCTTATCCCACCAACCATCCCAACACCCAAGCCCCCGACGCAACCGCCAGACACCCCAGCGCAACATAGTCCGCCTTGACCACACGCGCAATCTGCGCATTCACCGCACTCGCCCCACGCGCCAACCACAAAAAAGAAACCACGCTCACATACCCCGCCCCAATCGCCAAGGGCTGCCAACCCGGCACAAACCCAGCCACAACAAAAAAAGCCCCCAACACCCCAAACAACACCGCCCGATGCCGCATCAGCACCAGTAGATTGGCATCCTCCATCCGCAGCCCATAAAGCTTTTCCAACTGCCGCCCCCCCAACACCCCAGACAACGGCAACAGATGGATGATCCCAACAACAATTAACATGACGCAGATAAGTGCTTGCACAGGCCTACCCCTTCTTCACCCCAAAAGCATACCCTCAGCCCAATCCCCCCGCAATCCCCCTGCCTCGTCCTTCCCTTTCTTCTTCGCCCCTTCGCCCGTTTGCCCCCTTAGCGCCTTTGCGCGAAATCTTATTCTCTCCCCTCCTCCTCCCCCTCTTCTTCCTCCCCCCTCCGTGCCCTCTGTGACCTCTGTGGTAAAATCCCCCATGCTTTCTCGAGCCATCATCCTCCACACCGGCGGCATCGGCGACCTCATCCTCACCAGCCCCGCCCTCACCCGCTTGGCACAAACCCACACCCTCGATCTCCTCGGCTACCCCGAACGCCTCGCCCTGCTCACCGAATCCGGCATCGCCCGCAGCGCCACCTCGCTCGACGCTGCCGACCTCACCTCCCTCTACACCGGCACCCCCTCGCCCCGTGCGCGCGACTACTTCGCCAACGCAGACCAAGTCATTGCCTTCACCAACGACCCCGACCACACCCTCACCAGCGCCATCCAATCCTGCAGCGTGCTAAATGTCACTTGCCACGCCCCCCTGCCCCCAGCCGACTACCCCCACTGGGCCGGGCAATACTACTGGGACGCCCTCGGCTTCCAAGGCCAAGCCCCACCCGCCGCGCTAGACTTAGGCCATGACACTGCGCCCGCCCCCGCACACATCCTCATCCACCCCGGCAGCGGCAGCCCCAAGAAAAACTGGCCCCTAGAAAACTTCCACACCCTCGCCCAACAACTCCAAGCAGACGGCCACACCACCGCCTTCACCCAAGGCCCCGCCGAAGAAGCCCTGCCCCCCTACCCCTGCCTGCCTCCCTGCTCCCTCACCCAACTCGCCCGCACCCTCGCCACCGCCCGCCTCTACATCGGCAACGACACCGGCATCACCCACCTCGCCGCCGCCGTAGGCACCTCCACCATCGCCATCTTCACCACAACCAACCCCCAAACCTGGGCACCCCAAGGCCCCAACGTACACACCCTATCCAACCCCACCCCCACCCAAGTCCACCAACTCGCAACAACCCTCCTCCTAGCCTAACGCCTCCCCCTTCGTGGTCAAGTCCCCCCATTCATAATTCGTAATTCGTAATTCATAATTCCCCCCGCACCCATGCTACCCTTCCCTGCATTCCGGAGCCGTATCCCAGTGGACCACCCACAGCCCGACACCAACGACAACCTGGCCCAAGTCTTCGCCAGCCGCTTCCACCTGCGACACCCCGCAGTCAAAGCCGCCGTGTGGCACTTCGGGGACTACGCATACAGCCAAGGCCTCCGCTTCGCCAGCAACCTCATCCTCGCCCGCCTGCTCGTGCCCGAAGACTTCGGCCTCATGCTCCTCGTCAACCTCGTGCTCCATGGCCTAGAAATGTGCAGCGACCTCGGCATCGGCCCCGCACTCATACAACACAAACGCGGCGAAGAACCCGACTACCTCCGCACCGCATGGACCCTCGGCCTGCTCCGCAGCCTTGCCCTCTGGGCCACAGCCGTCGCCCTGGCCTGGCCCCTCGCCACGCTCTACGGAGAACCCCGCCTCATCGCCGTCCTCCCCGTCGCCGCCCTCTCCCTCCTGCTCGATTCGCTCTGCTCCGGCCACGTCACCGTGCTCGAACGCCGCCTGCAATTCCGCTTCCTCACCCTCATCTCCTCCGCCAGCTACACCGTCTCCGTAGGCGTCATGATCCTCGGTGCCTGCTACACCACCACCGTCTGGCCCCTCGTCATCGGCGCCCTCGTAAACGCCGCGCTCTCCTCCGCCCTCACCCACCTGCTCCCCGGCGCAACCCCCATGCGCTTCCAGATAAACCCACAAATCGCAAAACAACTCATGACCTTTGGCCGATGGATAACCCTCAGCAGCCTCCTCACCTTC
>JBIKMR010000123.1:0-12164 GCA_044359155.1 Candidatus Hydrogenedentales bacterium
CTACATGATGGCCATCGGCGGCGGCGCATCGCTGCGCACCTGGGGCCGGGCGTTTGCGCGGTGGAGAGCAAAGCCCAAGCTGGCGGCGTAGGGCGGGTTGCGTTTTTGTAGATGTTGCGGGTAACCCCCTCACCCTAACCCTCTCCCCCTGCCAAGGGGAGAGGGGACCTGAGTGCAGGGAGTTTGGATTGGCGCTGCGGGGTTTGTCGCGCAGTAGCGCGGCGCTTCCAAAGCCCGATATAGGTACGAGGAGTTGGCGTGCGGAACGAATCGGCAAGCACGCCCTCTGGTCCCCTCTCCACCGCCTGCCCTGCCTAGGCCACTTGGCGAAGGAGTTGATTCGGGGGAGAGGGTTAGGGTGAGGGGGCAATCGCTATACCCAAGGATTCGACAGGTTGTTGAACATTTCTTGTTCAACGGAATTGACAGAGACTGGTTGTCCCCATGCACTGCGACATGACATTCCAAATCGAGGCCGTGGACCCGCACTGCGGGGCGCGCGTAGGCAAATTGCGCCTGCCGCATGGGGAAATTGAAACCCCCGCCTTCATGCCGGTGGGCACGCAGGGCAGCGTGAAGGCGTTGAGCCAGGAAGACCTCGTGGCACTCGATGCCCGCATCATCCTTGGCAACGCCTACCACCTCTATCTGCGCCCCGGCACGGAGACCCTCGAGGCGGCGGGCGGGCTGCATGGCTTTATGGGGTGGAACCGCCCCATCCTCACCGACAGCGGAGGCTTTCAGGTCTTCAGCCTCGATGGCCTCACCAAGGTCACCCACGATGGTGTCCAGTTCCAGAGCCACATCGACGGCTCCCGCCATTTCTTCACCCCGGAAAAGGCGGTGGACGTACAGCACAGCATCGGCTCCGACATCATGATGTGCTTCGACGAATGCACCACCTACCCCGCCACCCGTGAGCTGGCGGAGAAATCCATGCGCATGACCCATGCCTGGGCTGCCCGATGCCGCAAGCATTGGGAAGCCCTCGGTGCCACCCACCAGGCCCTCTTCGGAATCGTGCAGGGCAGCACCTTTGAAGACCTGCGCCAGCAAAGTGCCCGCGCGCTGGTAGACCTGGACTTTCCCGGCTACGCCATCGGCGGCGTGAGCGTGGGGGAGACCAAGGAGGAAATGCGCAAGGTGGTGGACTGGGTCGCCCCGCTGCTGCCCGAGCACAAGCCCCGCTACCTGATGGGGGTAGGGCCACCCGAAGATTTCCTCGACGCCATCGAGCGCGGCATCGACATGTTCGACTGCGTGATGCCCACGCGCAACGCCCGCAACGGCAGCCTCTTCACGTCACGCGGCAAGCTGAATATCAAGAATGCGCGCTTCGCCAAAGACTTCAGCCCGCTCGACCCCACCTGGCCCTGCCCCGTGGGCGGGCATTACAGCCGCGCCTACCTGCACCATTTATACCGCTCCGGCGAGATACTCGCCTTGCGGTTGAACACTTTACATAACGTGAACTTCATGCTATCATTGGCGGCTTACGCGCGAGAGGCCATACGGCATGGGGCCTTTCTCGACTTCAAGCGGGCCTTCCTCGAGGCGTTCCACAGCGGAGATACAAGCGCCTCGGGTGTGTGCTGACCCCGCGCAATCGAAGGATGGGCTAACACGTTGTCTGACTTGAATTACGCACTGGCGCCTTTGGCGCAAGCCGCCCCCGGCGGCGCCCCGAACGACTGGATGGCCATGCTGCCCATGTTCGCGGTGATGATCGCGGTCATGTATTTCCTCATGATCCGTCCCCAACAGCAGCGCGAAAAGAAGAAGGCAGAGATGCTTTCCTCCCTTTCCAAGGGCGACGCCGTGGTTACGGTCGGCGGCGTCTGCGGCACCATCGTGGGTATCACCGATACCCATGCCGTGCTCAAGGTGGACGACCACACCAAGATTGAGTTCCTCAAAAGCAGCATCGCCTTCAAAGTGGCCGGCGAGCACGAAACAAAAAAATAGTCCCGGCCCGCGCATTGCGGGCGGGTTCAGGGGTGGAGTCGCAGATTCATGCAGCAATCGCTTACACGCACTATCGTCATTTGGGCGGCCATCGCCGCCTCGATTTTCTACGTGGTCCCCACCATCGGATGGATGACCCTCAGCGAAGAACAGCGCACCGAGCGCCTGGAGCGTTGGGAAGCCGAAGATACCCAGCGCGCCAAGGATCGCCCCGGCGAATTCCAGAAACTTACCTACGCCGTGAAGCGTTGGGCCGAGTTTGACCGCAGCCGCGTCATCAACCTGGGCTTGGACTTGCAGGGCGGCATCCACACCGTGGTGTCTTTCAACTGGCAAGACCTCCCCGCAGAGCGCATCCAGCAGTACAAGGATGCCGGGCTCGACGATGCCGCGATCCAGGCCGAAGTGCAGCAGGTGGTGCTCCAGCAGATCAGCCGCCGTGTAAATGACTTCGAGGCGAAGGAACCCCTCATTCAGGCGCTGGGCGAAAACCAGATTCAGATTCAGTTGCCGGGTGAAAAGGATGTCGAGCGCGCCGTCGCCCTCATCAAGAAGACCGCCCAGCTGAACTTCCACGTGGTGGCTGGCCCCGACGAGACAGCCCCCGTGTTCGCCGCGCTGCGCGCCGCCTACCCCGATGATTTCAAGGCCTTCATCGAGCGCCCCGTGCCCGGTTCCGATGGCTTCCGCGTGCGCGCTGAAAACCTAGACCGCGTCAAGGACATGCTCCAGCGCGCCCAGGACAAGGGCGGCATCATCCCCGACACCAAGGTCGTCATGTTCAGCCAGCCGCCCCGCCCTTGGGAAGAGCAGGCCTATTCCCTCTACCTGCTCGACAAGACTCCCCTTGCCTCTGGCGAGGGCCTCAGCGGCGCAGGTGCCACCCCCGACCAGATGAACCCGCCCTTCTGGCAGATCCATTTCCAGTTCGATGGCGAAGCCGCCACCAAGTTTGGCGAGGCCACCCAGGCCAACATCAATCGTGGCATGGCCATCGTGCTCGACAGCATGGTGGTAAGCGCCCCGGTCATTCGCGACCGCATCAGCACCAGCGGCCAGATAACCGGCAAGTTTGGTGGTGAAGAAGCCCGCGACCTTTCCATCGCCCTGAACTCTGGCTCGATGGTGGTGCCGGTTAAGGAAGAGTTCACCCGCAAGGTCAGTTCCTCCCTGGGCGCAGAATCGATTTACAGCGGCCTCATCTCGTCCATCGGCGCCATCCTTGCCGTGGGCGTGTTCATGATTCTCTACTACACCTCCGGCGGTTTTATTGCCGTAATCTCGCAGGCGCTCAACGCCCTCTTCGTGGTGGCGCTCATGGCGTACTTCGACATGACCCTCACCCTGCCCGGCATCGCCGGCCTCATCCTCACCGTCGGCATGGCGGTGGACTCGAACGTGCTTGTGTTCGAGCGCATCCGTGAAGAGCTCAAGCTGGGGCATTCGCTCAAGTCTTCCATTGAGAACGGCTTCGCGCGGGCGTCCGTCACCATTCTGGATGCAAACGTGACCACGCTCATTGCGGCATTGGTCCTCTTCCAGTTCGGCACCGGCGCAATCCAGGGCTTTGCCGTTACCCTCAGCATCGGCGTGCTCACCAGCGTGTTTGCCTGCTTGGTGGTCAGCCGCGCCATGTTCGACCTGGCTCTGAACTTCAAGCTGATGAACAAGTTCCCCATGCTGCAGATCATTCCAGCAGACACCAAGATCAACTTCATGGGCCTCAAGACCCCGGCCATCGCCATCAGCGCGGTCATCATCGCCGTTGGTGTGGTTGGCATCGGCTTGCGCGGTTCGGGCAACTTCGGTGTGGACTTCACCGAGGGCACCAACATCGTGATGGAAGTCGCGAACGACGGCTCTGTGAGTGTGGATGCCGTGCGTGAAGCGCTAGTGGGCGCAGGCTTCGAGAACCCCGTGGTGCAGGTCTCCTCCGACGACCAGAGCATCGCCAACGAGTTCCTTATCCGCGTGGGCGAAACCAACAACGATGCGCCCGCAGACGCCGCCGCTGCCACCGTGGCCCAACGGATGCAGGCATCCCTTGCCCCACTGGCGAAGGACGCTTCCCCCGAGAACGTCAAGGTGGTGAACGAGCAGACCGTCGGCCCCGCCGTCGGCGCGCAGTTGCGCTGGGATGCCCTCCAGGCCCTCATCTACGCGCACATCTTCATCGTGCTTTACTTGCTATTCCGCTTCGAGGCCAAGTTCGCGGCGGGCGCCGTAGTCGCCATCGTCCACGACGTGGTCATCAGCCTCGGCATCTATGCCCTGCTGGGCGGCGAGCTCAGCCTGAACGTGGTGGCCGCCGTGCTCACCATCATCGGTTACTCGCTGAACGACACCATCGTTATCTTCGACCGTATCCGCGAAGACACGAAGCTGTATCGCGGCAAGGGCCTCACCTTTGGCGACATCATCAACAAGGCCGTGAACGAAACCTTGAGCCGCACGATCCTCACCTCGCTGCTCACGCTCTTCGTGGTCATCGTGCTCTTCCTCTTCGGCGGAGACTCGATCAACGACTTCGCATTGGTGATGATTATCGGCCTAATCGCCGGTTCCTACTCCACGGTCTTTATCGCCAGCCCGGTGGCCTACTACTGGCAGGAATTCGTGGACAAGCGCAAGGCCAAACTCGACGCAGCCAAGGGCGGCAACGGGCGTGGCGGCGATTCCCGCAAGCCCAACAAGACCCCCAAGGTCCGCGAAACTGCCGCGACCTGATTCGGCCCCACAAGTTAAGGCATAGTACGAGGCTCCCGGAGATAATCCGGGAGCCTCGGTTTCTTTTGGGAGTGCATGAACATGCCCCTGCTGGCTCTGCTTGTTTTCCTCATTACGGGACTCGCCCACGCCGCCGACTCCGACTGGCCCGCATGGGGCCGAGAGGCGGGCGGCGGGCGCTATGCCCCGCTGGATCAGATACGACCCGACAACGTGCGCACGCTGCAACGCGCCTGGACCTTCCACCACGGCGACTTGCTCACAGGCGCAAACGAGGGTCGCAACGTTTTCGAATGCACCCCCATCGTCATCGACGGCACGCTGTACATCATCACCCCCTTCTCCAACGTCATCGCGCTCGACGCTGCCACAGGCCAGCAACGCTGGCGTTACGATGCAGGACTCAAGGTCGATGCGCCCGGCGGCCTGCTCGCCAGCAGGGGCGTATCCTACTGGAAGGGGGCCGAAGGTGCGCGCATCTTTGCCCCCCTGCAGGATGGCCGCCTCGTCTCGCTCGATGCCGCCACCGGTAAGCCCGATCAAGCCTTCGGAGAAGACGGGCAGCTGGACCTGAAAACCCTGTTGCCCGACTGCGCTGCGAACCTCTTCCTCACCTCGCCCCCGGCGGTCTTCGAGAATTTAGTGGTGCAAGGCTTTGGCCTCTCCGATGGTGCCTACATACGAAAGCCCAGCGCGCTACACGCCTTCGACGCACGCAGCGGAGAGGTGCTATGGACTTTCAACACCATCCCGCAAGAAGGCGAATTCGGCACGGAGACCTGGGGCAACGAAAGCTGGCGCACACACGGCGGCGCAAACATCTGGTCGCTGATGAGCGTGGACCCCGAGCGCGGCCTGCTCTTCCTGCCGGGCAGTTCGCCCAGCTACGATTTCTGGGGCGGAGACCGCCCCGGCAACAACCTCTTCGGCAACAGCCTCATCGCGCTCGACGCGCGCACGGGCAAGCGCGCGTGGCATTTTCAGGCCGTACACCATGACCTCTGGGACTACGACCTGCCCGCCCAGCCCGTGCTGGCGGACATCGTGGTAGATGGCAAAGCGATACCCGCCGTGGTGCAACTCGGCAAGACCGGCTTTGCCTATGTGTTCAACCGCGAAACCGGCGTGCCCGTGTGGCCCATCGAAGAGCGCCCCGTGCCCGCCAGCACCCTGCCCGACGAACACGCCGCCCCCACCCAACCCTTCCCCGCCAATCCGCCCGCGTTTTCCAAGCAAGGGATGACGGAAGCCGACGTGGGCGGACTGGACGAAGCTGCCCACCAGAAGCTGCTCGAAACCTTCCGCGCCTTGCGCAACCAGGGACTGTTCACGCCACCCTCCTTCGAGGGCACCCTCGTCTTGCCCGGCTTCCACGGCGGGGCCAACTGGTCCAGCGCGGCCTACCACCCCGAGTCGGGCCGCCTCATCATCAACACCACCGAGGTGCCCTGCATCGCCAAGATCAACGAACGCGGCGTGCCCGCCCGCATCTATGGGTGGGACCGCTGGCGAGACGAAGAAGGCTACCCCGCCAACAAGCCCCCTTGGGGCAAGCTGGTCGCCATCAACCTCAACACGGGTACCATCGACTGGGAAGTGCCGCTCGGTCACCACGAGGAACTTACCGGGAAAGTGGAGGGCAAGACCGGCATGGAGAACATCGGCGGTGCCACGGTCACTAAGGGCGGGCTGGTCTTCATCGCCTCCACACCGGACGCAAAACTCCGCGCGTTCGACGTAAACAACGGCAACGAGCTATGGGAAACCAAACTCGACGCCCCCGGATACGCCGCCCCCATCAGCTACGCCGTGGGCGACAAACAATACGTCGCCATCTGTGCAGGCGGTGGCCACAAGAAGGGCTTGAAGACACCTGCTTCGGATGCGGTGATCGCGTTAGCCTTGCCAGAATAGGGGAGGTTCATCGCTACAACAAGCTTCTGATTTGTCGCTGGGAGGTCAACATCCGCCTCAGTTCTGCTCACGCAACATCCGGCGGATGCTGAGTTGTCGACAAACCACGACACCGTGCGATTAATCCTAAACTCCATGCGCCTTCGAGAGAAGCGCAATCTGCCCGAGGTGGTAGAGGTTGTGCTGCACGTAGCCGTGGAAATTGTTGTACGCGGAACTGCCGCCGGGGATGAGGGGCAGGTCGAGGCGGTCTTCTGGGAACGCCGCCACACGTTCGCGGAAACTGCGGTCGTTGCTGGCCAGCTCTGCCACGGCGGCTTGCCACGCGACCTCGCTAGGGTCTGCCATGGTGGGCCAGTCCTCTTCGGGAGCCATGTCCTTGGCCGTCGCGTCGCCATCAAGCCTGCGCAGCAAGATGCGCTGGGTGGCTATCAAGTGCAGAACGATCTCCCCGATGGTGTGCGCCTGCGCAATAGGGCGGGCATTGGCCACGGTGGCAGTAACACTCGCTATCACCTGCGACACCGAGTCCCCATGCCACGCGTCCGCGTCGAAGGCTTGCACCATTTGCCGGGCAATGCGGGCGGATTCTGGCATGGCGAATACTCCTGTTCGCAGCAGCGGTTGATTAGCCCGTATTATACGAGTCCACCGAAGCCAAAGGTCGCCATGATACCCAAGCGAATTATTCTCTTCGCGCTGTGCCTTGCGCTGCTCGCCGCGTGCCAACAACCCGTTGCGCCCGTGGCGGAGAGCCATGCCGATGCGGGGTCGCGCATCGTGTCGCTGGTGCCCAGTTTCACGGAGACCATCTTCGCCGTAGGCGCGCAGGAGCGGCTGGTGGGGGTGTCGTCGTATTGCGACTACCCGCCCGAGGCGCGGGCGATGCCGCGCGCGGGGGGATTCTTCGACCCGAACTATGAGGCAATCGTGGCGTTGAAGCCCAACCTGGTGCTGGTGTCGGATTATCGCGGAGAGACCAGCGAGCGGCTGGCGGCTTTCAAGATTACGGTGCGCGCCTTTCCGCACAACACGGTGGCCGAGGTGCTGACTTCCATCCGCGAGGTGTCCGCCCTGGCGGGCAAGCCGGAGGAAGGCAAGGTGCTGGCGGATGGGATCGTGGCAAGGCTGGATGCGGCACGCGCTGCCACCAAAGACCTGCCGCGCCAGCGGGTGCTGCTGTCCGTCGGACGTGACTTGTCTGACTCCTCGATGAAGGAGGTTTATGCGTCGGGCCCGGTGGGATTCTTGAACGAGATACTGGAAGCGGCGGGCGGCGTGAACGCCCTGCCGCCGGGGCAGATGGATTACCCGGTGCTGACGGCGGAGGGCATCATCACGCTGAAGCCGGACCGCGTCTTCGAGATTCTGGACGACGGCAGCCAGAAGCAGGTGGATGATGGTTCGGTGATGAAGGCCTGGGCCAGCCTGCCACATTTTGATTTGGACGAGACGGGCCGCGTCACGATTTTCTGCAACGACTACGCGGGCATACCGGGGCCGCGCATTGCCAAGATATTGGACGACTTTCTCGTGGCGCTGCATCCTGAATTATCGAGACCTGCGCCATGAGCGGCACAGCGCTGGAAGCGCGCGGCATAACGCTGCGGCGCGAGGGCCGCAATCTGGTGGACGGCGTTTCCTTCGCCGTGCCGCGTGGGGCTTTCGTGTCGATCATCGGCCCCAACGGCGCGGGCAAGAGCACGCTGCTGCGCGTGCTCTGCGGGTTGCTGCCTGCGGACGCGGGCGAGGTGTTGCTGGGCGATACACCGCTGCGCCAACAGTCACGCCGCGCGATAGCGCACCGCATCGCCTATGTGCCACAGACCCCGCCGCATGGCATCCCGTTCAGCGTGGGGGAGTTCGTGGCGATGGCGCGGTATGTACACAACAGCCGCATTGGAGCGCTGGACGCGGCAGGCGTGGCCGCCGTGGCGGAAGCGCTGGAGCTGACGGAATGCACCGCACTGCGCGACCGCGTGATGTATACCCTCAGTGGCGGCGAGGCGCGCAAGGTTCACCTTGCGGCAGCGCTCGCGCAGGGCGGAGATATCCTCTTGCTGGACGAGCCGACCACGCACTTGGACTACCGGCACCAGCGTGAAGTGGTGCGGCTGCTGCAACAGGCGCACGCCGCGCGCGGCTTGACCATCGTGGCGGTGCAACATGACTTGAACCAGGGGGTGCTCACTTCGGACGTGGTGCTTGCGTTGAAAGATGGCATGGTGTCCTTCAACGGCGCGCCTTCGGCGCTGCTCGAATCCGGCGCGCTGGAGACCTTGTTCGACACGCCCTTCGCCGTGCTGGCCTTGCCCGGTGGCGCAACCCACGTGGCGGCACGCCATGA
Source organism: Candidatus Hydrogenedentales bacterium (assembly GCA_044359155.1). Classification (GTDB taxonomy): domain Bacteria; phylum Hydrogenedentota; class Hydrogenedentia; order Hydrogenedentales; family JAEUWI01; genus WGMK01. The sequence continues at coordinate 8,954 of JBIKMR010000123.1, forward strand.
CTAAGCCGCGCCCAGCCCTTGGCCTAGCTTTCTTCGCGCTGCTGTTTGTGCTCACGCTGCTGCTGTGTCCTTTTGCGGGCATGAACACCATCACCCCGTGGGACGTGATGCAGCCATCGAGCGACTCGATGGAGTCCGCCCTGTTCTGGGAGATCCGCGTGCCGCGCGTGTTGCTGGCGTTGATGGGGGGCGGCGCGCTGGCCCTGTGCGGCGTGGCGTTTCAGGCGCTGTTTCGCAACCCGCTTGCCGCGCCGTATACGCTGGGCGTGTCGAGCGGCGCGGGGCTGGGCGCGGCCATCTATGTGCGGCTGGGTTTCAGCTTCGCCCTGGTGGGGATAGACGGCGTGGCCTGCGCCGCGTTCCTCGGCGCGGGCGCAGCGATGGCCTTGGTCTATGGACTCACCCGTTCGCGCGGCGGTTTTTCCTCATCCACGTTGCTCCTGGCTGGCGTGGCGGTCAGCTTCTCCTGCTCCAGCCTTATCCTCTTCATTCAATACACGGCCAACATGTACGACTCGTTCCGCCTGTTGCGCTGGATGATGGGCGGGCTGGGCGCGGTGGGCTATGGCGACGTGATCACCCTGCTGCCCTTTGCGGGCTTGGGCGTCGCCGGGCTTCTGTGCCTGGTGCGCGAGTTCAACCTGCTGGCCACCGGCGAAGAGATTGCGCAGTCGCGCGGGCTCGACGTGGTGCGCGCGCAGCAGATTATCTTTGTGTGCGTGTCGCTGGCGGTGGGAGGCGTGGTGGCGGTATGCGGGCCCATTGGCTTTATCGGCATCATTGCGCCACACATCTGCCGCATCCTCATCGGGCACGACCACCGCTGGCTGGCCCCGGCGGCCACGCTCTTCGGCGCTTCGTTCCTTGCGATCAGCGACACCATCGCCCGCACCGCCTTCGCCCCGGTCGAGATTCCCGTGGGCGTGCTCACTGCCATGCTTGGCGGCCCCTTCTTCCTCTGGCTGCTGGTGTGGCGCAAGGGCAGCATGGCCTGGTGGGAATAGCGAAACCATAGCGCGGTTGCCCCGGTCTTTTTGGTTCATGCCATAAATCATTGAGGGGATTGCCACCGTGAACAACGCCACGCAGCTCGAACGCGCCAAGCTGAATGACCAGCCCGCATGGGTGCATCTATTCGCATGGGGTGGATTCATTGTAATCACGCTCGGGCTTGTTGTGCTCTTCTACGCCTACCGCGACGTCAATTTCTGGGATGGATGGATCGAAAGCAATGGCTTGCGGAAATCAAGCTATGCCGAACGCATCTACATTGAAAGTATCTTTCGCACGCGGGCCAACACTTGGTCGAACCTCGCCTTCGTTTTCGTGGGGCTTTATGCAATCGCCATGGGCCTGCACGACCGCACTCGGCCCCGCGATGCGCGCAACGGCTACCTTGTAGATACGCCCGCATTGAGCATTCTCTTTGGTATCGGGTGTTGCTACCTCGGTTTTGCCAGCGGCCTAATGCATGCATCGCTCACGCGCTGGGGGCAGCAATTGGATGTGGCGTCGATGTATGCGCCGCTGCTGGCGCTCATGGCCATTGGCATTGGGAAGATGTGGAGCATGGCGAGGCCGGGCGCATGGAACATCTGGCCGTTGCTCGCAATCGCAGCAGTCCTTGCCAGCATCTATCTCTACGTCTACAAGTGGGAGATGTCCTCCGTCAACGTGCTCTCCTCCCTCATCTTGGCGACCGCCGCATTGCGCTTTCCCATCTATCTCTTGCACCCGCGTTACAGCCTGCGATGGATTGCGCTTAGCTTTGTGGCCTTGGTGCTGGCAATCGTTTGTCGACAGACCGACGTTGCAGGCAACTTCTCCGGTCCCGATGCGTGGTACCAAGGCCATGCGATCTGGCATGTGCTCAACGGCGTCTGCCTCGCGTGCATCTATATCTACGACCGGTCCGAATATGTGGCGCCTGAAACCACGCGCTGACGCTTACTTTTTGATCACCCACACTTCGGTCACCTGGCAGCCTCGGCCATTGCCGCCGCGTCCGGGTTCTTGCATGAAAGTTAGGTCCAGTGTGCCGTTGGCGTGGGCGGCTGGGGGTAGGTCAAACTCGATGGGCTTGGGCGGCCAGGGCTTGTCGATGAAATCATGCACGACTTCGCCGCCTGCTTCCATCCGCATCTTGCGCTCGTCGGCATCGCCGCCGTACACCACGCGCACCATGTAGCTTGAATTAGGATCAAGCGCATCGAAGCGCAGCTTCAGGTTGGATTCGTAACGCGTCTCGGCCCAGTCGTTCCACGCGCGCTTGAAGCCGGGAAAGTATTCACGCCCGTTGATGGGTTCGGATTTATACTCGGGGTCTGGGTAATGTTCCGCGCTCTTGACCAGGTGCGGCTGGTTCGAGGGATCACCCAGGTCGTCGTAGAAACCGCCGGGGCCGGGATTGGTCCAGTTCACGATTTCCTCAATGGCGCGCCGCCGCTCGGCTTTCTTGTCCAACTTGTCAATCTCGTCCAGTCGGGCCAGCATCCACTCGCGGTCGTTGAGCGGAATATCGATCAGGTCCAGGTTGGCCCCCCGATCGGAATGAATGGCTTGGTACTTCGGCACGCTCAACTGCATCCGTATGCTCTGGTACAGCGCCTCGCCCAGTTCAAACACCCGCGCGCGCAGGTCCTGCGCCACCGGGGCGGTCACCGCTTTCATCAAGATAGCCCGGGCATTGTCGGCGGCTTCCATTGCGCCCACTGCCTGCGCTTGCCGCAAGGCATCCATTGCCTGTTGTTCCAGCGCGGTTTCATAATCCAGACGCTGCTGGGTATACGCGTCGTAATACGCGCGATAAAGCAACTGCTGGAAGCGCCAGTTCAGTTTCTCCTGCGGCGTGGCCGTGCGCTCCATCTCCTGGAACTGCGCCAGCGTGGTCGCCACCCCTATGTTGGTGGCCAGCGGCCCCACCCAGTTCTGTTCCAGCGCAAGGATGCCCTGTGCGATTTCTTCCTCGCGGTTCGGGCCGATGTAGTAGCGCGCATATTCCCGCAATATATCCACAGCCTGCGCGTCGGCGTCCCAGCCCCAGCCGCTCCAGAGCGCCTTGTTTATGTCGTCGTTGCAGCCCTCGGAATAGGTGATGAATCCAACCGTGGGTTCACTGAACATTTTGTAGATTTGCTGGTACTGCATGGGGCGCGGGTTGATGCATTCGCGCTGCTCGGTCACGGCGTAGGCGTAGTCCCACTCCGGCACG
>JBIKMR010000006.1:0-38537 GCA_044359155.1 Candidatus Hydrogenedentales bacterium
CCGGGGGTGGACCGAAGGCGTGGATGCGCTGGCCCGGGGTTTTCTCAAAAACCCCATGAAAAAAATGGCGCGCCCGGTAGGGGTCGAACCTACGACACCCGGCTCCGGAGACCGAGCTTCTGCTCAGAAGTCTAACTGGCGCGAGCAAAAGCGGGCCCGGCGAATTGGATGGACCGGAGGGGGACCGGAGGCGCCTTGTGGCTGCGGCGGCCGGCGGGTGAAAATCGCGCCGCTTTTCGGGGGCCGGGCTGCGGTGGGCGCGGGGTAGGGGCCTTGGCGCCAAACGAAAAGCGGGTTTCAGCTTGGCTGAAACCCGCGTGCGTGAAATTGGTGGAGCTAAGCGGGATCGAACCGCTGACCTCCTGACTGCCAGAAAAACTAACTCGGCGCGGGCGGGCTCGTAGATGCTGGTGCATTTCGCCCCGTAGCGGCAGACTATCGGGCAGGAATCGCTCGGGCGAAGCGCCGGGGGGGGCGGAGGTCGGTCGAGGCCTGCTCGTAGAATCCAAGCGTGGCGAGGATTCTGTGCCATCACCCACGGTCAGCAGAACGATGGGCGATCTCCCTCGCCGATGACCGCGAGCCACCTCCCGCGAGGCGGCGGAAACGGACCGGAGAGGGACCGGAGAGCTTCCGCGGGATGCCGCGGAAGATGCCGAATCACCTGTCCGGGTAGTTTCTAGCGGCCGCCCGCTCCCGAGTCGCCACGAGCCCGAACGCGAGTTGGAGCATGGACTTCATGGCCGACCAGCTCTTCGACGGAACGAAGTTGCGGCTGTTTACGTTAGTGGATAACTTTACCCGTGAGAGTCTTGCGGTCGAGGTCGGACCACGCTTCAGCGCGCAGGCCGTGTGCGCCGTCTTGGATCAAGTTGTTGTCACGCGCGGCAAGCCCGATTCTATCCGCGTAGACAATGGCCCGGAGTTCACCTCGAAGGCCTTGGACCTTTGGGCGTACTCAAACGGCGTAACGCTCGACTTCAGTAGACCCGGAAAACCTACGAATAGCGCCTACATCGAGTCCTTCAACAGCCTCGTCAGAAAAGAGTGCCTCAACCAACACTGGTTCCTAAGCCTGGAAGATGCGCGCGACAAGACACAGCAATGGAAACTGGACTACAATCAAGTACGACCTCATGGATCCCTCGGCAACCAAACGCCGGAAGAAATCGCCCAGCAATGGGCAAAACCAACTGGCCCGAAGAAGTCCTATTTCTAACATTTAGACTGGTACAGATACTCCTGCTTGTGTAAAGCAATGGCGCGTTCTGCCAAGCTATTCGAAAATGCGTGGCCTGGCGCGAGTGACCTGTTCAGAAATATAAGCGCCGGTTTGCGATTAGGACACCGACGATGAATTATCTGGTGCGCAGTCCGGGAATCCCGTGCGGTATCCGGCTGAAGGCTTAAGGCGTTGCTGCTTTCCAGTAATCGGGAAGGCCCGGTACCGTATCCGCGACGATTTCTAGGATGGCTTGGCGCTGTTCCGGGGTGAGCGGAAATGCCTTCGGGCCTTCTTGGGGGATGACCCCTTGGAGGATATCCCAGAGGCGGCGCAAGACGAAGGCCTTCATTGGCTCGGGGAGTTCGGCGAACTGCGGAGAATTAATGAGGTAACTGAGGGGATACCGAAAAATTCGGGAAGACAGGTCGAGGTCGCGTAGGGAGCGGCCCTTCGAGTCCCGCGGGCCCCGCGCTGCGAAGTGCTCGGCAAATCCGGAACTTCCTTCGATGGGATCATCCAGCCGGGCTTCGGTCGAGAAGAGCATGTAGTCCGCCAAGCGGATTCCCGCGTTCGTCACGCGGCGCCGGGTGGATTCGGAATACGTCCCGGCAGGCCGGTCGAGCAGTTCATCCACCACGGCTTGATCGGACAATGCCATCAGCGTTTCAAAGGTAGCGCGTGTCAGTAGGTTGTGCATTTGAGTCTGGTGCTCCAGTATCATCAGGGCTACGAGATCGCTATGGGCCGTCAGATAGTGGTTTGCGTTCACGCGCGTGGGTAGTGCGGTCAAATTTGCGCCCGCATCCAAGTCCAACTCGACGCCGTACTGGGTCTCAGTGGCGATACTATTGCCCCGATGCCGAGCAGCTCCGTGCGTTCCGGTTACATACCAGCCGCCCCATCGCTCTTCAAAGGGGCTGTCATGCGTGGTCACTTTCGAACCCGCCTTCAGAATCGGAAAACCTTTTTCGTCGGTGAACACTGAGCGCACCAGGTGCCCCGGATGGCCTTCGGTCAGGGTGCCCGCGTGGCATTGCAAGCAGGTTTCCGTTCTCCGCGTGATGGTCAGGCCGCCTGCCGCATTCGGCTCGCCCGAATAGAAGACGGCACCAAGTGCCGGGTCCGCCACGGACAATTCCAGCAGGCTACTACCTGGAACTCTGGCCACGTATACGTCGTCGTTGAAATAGATGGCACGGGGGTTAGCAGGTGTAATGAACTGCTGCTGCAGGCTGGTCCTAGAGAACACCAGTACCTGCGATTCCGGCGGCACGCCCAACTGGCGCAACAGGTCGGGGAGGAATCCGGAGCGGTCGTCGCGCTCAAGCCGCACCGCCCCCGAATCAAGCGCTTCTTGCAATCGGCTGATCGGATTGTCTGGCGTGGAGGTGCTATACCGGATCGGCGCTTCCTCGAAGCGCTCCTGCCCCACCGCGAGAAGCGGACCGAGAACACTGGTAGATAAAATTAAAAGAAAATTTCGCATAAAGTTCAGTTGAGCCGTAAGTAGTATGGCACACTTTGAGAGGCGGCGTGGCCTGCCCCCCGGAAACTGGTCCATTCTGAGTGAGTGGGTCCATAAAGTTGGGGCGCTCCCCGTTTCGCGTTGCCTAAACTTAGAAGGTCAGCTTAGACTGAAGATAGAAGAAATCGGTGTCGTCGCCCGAGCCAGTTTCCTTCAGGAAGTCGCCGGTATAGAAATGGCTGTAGCCCAACGCGAAACTCAGGTGACGGTTCAGGGTGTAGCTCAAGGTTAGGTCGAGTTCTTGGCCGAGCTCATTCTCCTGTGCGGTCACGGTTCGTCCGCCTGGGGTGACGAAAATGGCGCTGCGCACCGGCGCGCCGCCAGCATTGTAGATTCCGTCACCTTCGTCCGCCCGCCAAAACCAGTGATAGTCCACGGCAACCGTCAGTTTGTTGGGCACGAGGATGATTCCGGCACCTAGCTTAAGGGCTTTGATGTTCTGTCGCGCCACGGTGTCGATGTAGCCGAAATAGGCGTGGCCGAGCGGATAGAGCTGGTTGTAAGTCTCCACTGAATCATCCGTGGGGTCGCCATCGCCGGAGGCGTAATCCGCGCCCAGCAATAGGAAGGGCTTGCCCCACGTTTCGGCGAAGGTGTACTTCAATTCCAAGCTGGCGTACCACGCGGAGATGTTGAGTTCGTTGTCGAAGAAGCGTCCCGAGATCTCGCGGTCGCCAAACTGCCACGCTGTTTCTGCCTCGTAGGCGAGGTTGCCATACACGGGACCAAAGGCGCGCGCGCCGAGGGTGTACAGGTCTTCCCTCACCAAGGCGACTGCATCGCGCTGCTGGTAAAACAGGTAGCCATCGAGCCCGTGCTTGCTCTCGCCGCCGAGCTTTTGGGTGTAATACAGCCCCGCGAAGCTGCGGTCGTCGTCGGTGTCGTTCCAAGTGAATTTGTCGCCGTCGATGATTACCGGCTGGGTGGCGAATGCGTCGAGCTTCCACCGTCCGTCGGCTTCCGCCAGTTGTACCAGCGCGCCGTCGAAGATGCGGCGGTTGTTGGACCAGTCCAGAGGACTGAGCACGCGCTGCTTGCCGTATTGTAATTCCATGCGGCCCACGCGCACGCTCAGGTTCATTCCGCCGATTGGATAGCTGGCCTCGATAAAGGCGTTCCAGAGATCGCCCTCGTCATAGTCCAGCGCCTCGCGATTGCCGCCGGGCAGATCGCGCTCTTCCACATCGCTGAAGCGCCCCTGCACGAAGACGCGCCAATGGTTGCCAAGGTGCAGGTCGGTGTGGAGAAACGTGCGATAGAGCAGGTAGCTGTCTTCGTTGGCATCGTCGAAGTTGAAGCCGTCGAAGTACTCCCAGCGCAAGCGCAATTCTCCGCCGACCGACATCCACACCTTGCCGCCAAGGGCGACGTTCTTGAGGGGAGCCATCCAGGTGCCGCCATCATCCGGGTTGTACTTCGACCAGTTCTCGTCGAAGCGCAGGTTGGTGAATGCCGGGGCCGGGCTCTGCGCCCAAACCGGCGCCGCGAGCAGGGCGATTAGCAGTGTGAAGTAAAGGTGCCGTTTCACGGTGTACCCCTCCATGGTTTTCACTCCCGGCTACAGTGCGCCCAGGAAGAAGTCGATGAGGTAGGCCGCGACGTAGTCGGTCCAGAAGTTCACAAAGAATTTTACGAGTGCTGTGACGAATTCCATGGTCAGTCTCCTTATTGCATGGTTTTATTGTTGAATCGCCAAGCCAATGACACCTGACGAAGCGGTTGCCTGAATCGCCTGAAACTTTCGAAAGCTACTTCCCGGCAGGCTAATAGCAGCACTACAAGATAGGTACGCAAAAAGCGTCCGAATTTCTTTTCTTTTGGCGTAGAGCGACAGATTCCCTAGCAAGGCACCTCGGCGTTTTTCCGCGCGTAGTACCACCAATTTAGGACAAGACAGGTCACGTAGTAGGCAGCGAATCCATAGAGCGCGATCTCTGGAGTGCCCGCCTTGATCTGCGAGGCGAAGATGGTGGGAATCAGGAAAGCGCCATAGGCCGCGACGGCGGAGGTCCACCCAAGCACGGGACCGGCGAGATCCTTTGGGAAGATGATCGCGATCATGCGGAAGGTGGAGCCGTTGCCGATGCCGGTGGTGGCGAAGAGCAGGATGAACAGCAGCAGGAAGGGCAGGAACCATGCTTCCGGGTGGAGGGATGCGCTGGCTTCCTTGATGACCCATGCGCTGGCGAGCGCAGCGCCAATCATCACGGCGGTGCTCCATTGGGTGACCCGCGCGCCGCCTAGCTTGTCGGAAAGCCAGCCGCCCACGGGGCGAATGGCCGCGCCCATGGCCGCGCCGAGGAAGGCGTACTTCAGGATATCGGGGGCATTTGGATTGACGATGGCTTCCGCAAGCCGCTGTCCATCGGCGTCCACGTGGATATATCCGAAGACGTCCTTGAGCAGCTTGGGGAAGGCGCTGGAGTATCCGATGAAGCTGCCGAAGGTCATGACGTAGAGGTAGGTCATCACCCAGTTATGTTTCTCGCCGAATATGGCGAACTGCTTACGCAGGTTTTCCCGCGTGGAGGCGGGCGTGGCGAATCGCATAAGCGCCATAGTGAGGCCGATGGCGACAACCACATTCACAAGGGTGGCGAGCAGCTCCATGCCGGGGGAGAGATTCCAGCCCTTGGACATCAACAGCAGGCCGACGGACACCACGACGCCGATGTAGCCGAGGATCTCGAGCCACAGGTATTTACCAACGGCGGAGAGCGTGGAGCCAACATTGTGCTGCGGCAGGTTGTTCATGAATAGGAAGGCGAGCAGCGCGAGGAAGGCAAGGACGGGCACCCATACGAGGCCAGCATTCTGAAGCCATACGGGGTTTCCCTTGAGCAGATGCGAGGGGCCGCCGAAGAGTCCGAAGGTGATGACCCAGGGAATGGCGAACTGGAAGATGGAAACACCGAGATTGCCGAGGCCCGCGTTCAACCCCAGCGACAGGCCCTGCATGCGCTTGGGAAAGAAGAAGTTGATGTTGGACATGGAGGAGGCGAAGGCGCCGCCGCCCACGCCGCAGAGCGCCGCCAGCAGCACGTAGGTGAAGAAGGGGGTGCTGCTGTTTTGCAGCGCGAAGCCGGTGCCCAGCGCGGGCAGGATGAGCAGAAGGGTGGTCATGAACTTCACGGTGCGCCCGCCGCAGAGGGCAATCATGAAGGAGTTGGGAATGCGCAGGGTGGCTCCGGCGAGCCCTGCCACGGCAGGCAGGGTGTAGAGCAGGGCCTGATAACCGGCACCGGTGATTGGCTGTCCGTCCGCTCCGGTGAAGGCATAGAGACTGGGGTCGCCATCGTGCACGCCCTGCATCACGTTGATGATGATGCTCCAATAGATCCAAACGCCAAACGCCATGAGCAGATTGGGCACGGATATCCACAGATTACGGAAGGCGATCTTCTTACCCGTGGCGTCCCAGAATTGCTGGTCCTCGGGTTCCCATTGTTTCAGTGTGCCCATGATTCGTCTCCTTATCGCGTGGTGGCGGACGGCGTGACGGCATCCGCGTGATGGTAGGGTTCAATGCGCCCGCGCAATTCCGGGGCGCTTTCGTGGTGCATGTGCTGGATGACGGCGTGCATCCACCACAGGCAGACGACCGAGAGCACTGCGAAGAACATCCAGCAGGTGGTCCAGAGCCCGGTCCACTCGAGCAGGTAGCCGAAGAGAATGGGACAGAAGAATCCGCCCAGACCGCCGAGCACGCCGACGATTCCGCCCACGACGCCGACTTCCTTTGGGAAGTAATCGGGGATGTGCTTGTAGACGGCCGCCTTGCCGATGCCCATCATGATGCCGACCACAAAGACCAGCGCCGTGAATATCCAGACATTGGCTTGGAAGAAGATAGTGGTGACGCCGCGCGCGAGCAGTTGTTTCTTGGCCACCTTGTCGCCGGGCTGCACCAGAGGTTCCTGCCAGCTGGTGGAGGTGGGCATGACGAGCACGCCTTCGGCTTGTTGCCCGGGCTGCCTCTGCGTGTTGGCGGGTTTGACGGGGTATGCAACTTCATCGACAACGATGGCCTGCTCGCTGACGCTGGCGACCACGCCGCCGCGCTTGGCCATGACGCCCTTGCCGGGGGACTCGATGGTCATTCGGGGCACGATGAGCAGCGCGCAGCAGACGGCGCAACTGCCCAGCACCCAGTACATGATGCGGCGCGCGCCGAACTTGTCGGAGAGATAGCCGCCGAGGGCGCGTATCACGCCGGAGGGCAAGCTGAAGATGGAGGCCATGAGTCCGGCGAGGGCGAGCGGCATCATGTAGACGCTGACGTAATAGGGAATGAGCCATTGCGCCAGTGCGACGAAGCCGCCAAAGACGAGGAAGTAGTAGAGACCGAAGCGCCACACACGCGCGTGGCGGAGGGGTTCGAGACGCTGGGACAGGCTGGTGATGTGGGAGTCGTCCACTTTCTTGTGCTTGGCCAGCAGCACGAAGAGCACGGCCATGAGCACCAGCGCAGCCGCGTAGATTTGTGGCAGCATCCGCCAGCGGTCCACTTGCTCTCCGCCGTTGGTCAACCAACTGAGCAGGGTGGGCGCGAAGAGACTGGTGACCGCCGCGCCGGCGTTGCCCACGCCGAAGATGCCCAGCGCGGTGCCCTGCTGTTCGCGGGGAAACCATACGGAGGTATAGGCGATGCCCACGGCGAACCCGGTGCCCGCGAAGCCGAAGCCGAGACTGGCGAGGAAGAAGGTCCAGTAGCTGTCGGCGTAGCTGAGCAGAAAGAGTGGCAGGGCCGAGATGAGCATGACGGCCGTGAAGACCCCCTTGCCGCCGTATTTGTCGGTGAGGATTCCCACCGGCAGGCGGAAGATGGAGCCGCTCAAGACCGGGATGCCGATGAGCCAGCCAATCTGGGAGTCACTCCAGGTGTAAACCTGATTTTCCACGAGGAACGTGACCAACACGCCGTTGAGCATCCAGCAGGAAAAGCAGACGGTGAACGCCACCGTGTTCAGAGTGAGGACGGTAATCGCCTGGGCACGATCTTGCATAACATTAATCCTTCCCGCCGCTATGCCCGGCCCTTGCGAGGACTTCAAAGCCATGCACGATGTTGTTGAGTCCGTAAAGCCCGGCACCGGTGGCGAGAGCACTCATGAGAATGGGAAACCAGTAACGTCCCAAGTTGATGAGAAAAAGTGTCCAGGGGTCGCCATGAGTGGGATCAGTGACAAGGGTACCTGCAAGGTATTCCGTGGCGTCCGGTATGCCGTCGCCGTCGAGGTCACTGGCCTGATCGAGCGATTCCGCCAGCTTGCCCGGCTCTTGCCGCATTTGCAGAAATCGCTGCTTGCCCAGTTGCCGGATAATGTCGTTGCCGAACTCGTTGAGGATCGGGCTGTGCACTTCCTGCCCCGGTTCAAAGGCGGCGCGCGCCTTGCCGAGGCGTTCCATCGCGGCGGGGTCGAGGCTGCCAATCTGGCCGGGCTTCAAGCCTTCCGGACCATCGGGATGCGAGTGGCAGAGGGCGCAATTCACATTGCGGCCGCTGTGTTCCTTCACAAATCCCTGAAACTCGGGGTAGGCCCAGGCGACGCCCGGCAGAGCAGTGAGCAGCACAGCCAGAATGAACTCGCGTTTCGTGTTCATGAATGGCCTCCCTTGAAGAACTCGTAGATCTGCTGCCCGAAGACGGTCATGATTACGAGGTAGGCGGTGGCGGCGAGTGCGATGTTGCGCAGCGTGGCGCGGCTGGTGCCCTTGAATATCCACGGGGTGAAGAGCAGCACCAGCACCGCGACATTGGTCAGCGCCATCACCATCCAGAAGGGCAGCAACTCAAGCGGGTAATAGAGGAAGAAGAAGTACCATTCCGGCTTGATGCCGTCGGGCGTAGAGCCTTGTGGGTCAAAGGGTTCAAAAAGCGGATAGGAGAAGAAAGCCTCGAAGGGCAGGCAGAGCGCCACGATGAACAGGACCAAGAAGACAACGCCCCAGAGTGAAAAATCCTTGAGGGCAAAGATGGGAAAGAACTTCTCAGTCTTACCCGTGGGCACATCCACGCCCTGGCTCATGCCGTGAATCTGCACCATGAATACATGCAGGCCAAGCACCATGAAGATGGACAGCGGAAGTAGCACGACGTGCAGCGCGTAGAAGCGGCTGAGGGTGGCCTGCCCCACAGCGGCCTCGCCCTGAATGAGTTCCTTTAGCTGGCGGGGTATCTCGGACAACGCGCCCGGCAGGAGCGTGCCAATCTCTTCCACAGATTGCAGCCCCACCTTGGTGGCGTTCACCGCTATCTGGTGCCACGGCAGCAGGTAGCCGGTGAAACCGAAGCCGAAGGTGATGAGCAACAGCAGCACGCCGGAGATCCACGTGACCTCGCGTGGCTTGGCGAAGGCCTTCATGGCGAAGGCCGTGATTACATGGCACAGCACGCAGAAGATCATCGCGGAGGAAGACCACGTGTGCAGGTTGCGTATAAGTGCGCCGCCGCTTACATGACGGGTGATGAACTCCACCGAGGCATGGGCATCCGCCACCGTGGGTTGGTAGTAGAAAAGCAGAAGCAGCCCAGTTGCCATTTGAATCATGAAGAAGAAAAGGGCGAGGCCACCGAAGTAGTACCCCCAACTCATGTGATGGATAGGGACTTCCTTCTTCTGGAAGAGCGACTCGTAGTTGAGCTTTTCCAAGGGGAAGCGTTCGCTCAACCACGCGCCCGTGCGCTGGAGACGATGCCCGGTACTCATCACGCGATCTCCTCAAATTTCTTGGCGATGTAGACGCCGTATCCCGCGGCCTGCGCGACATCGACGATGCCCTGTATTTCACCGCTAGGGCTCTGGCTCGCCACGATGCTTCCCTGCGGATCCATCAGCACCCAGCCGAGACGCGGCAGCGGCACCTTGGCGGGGGCGCCCGGATTCGGCTTGCCGGTTTTCACGTCGAACCAGGACACATGGCAGGGGCAGAGGATTCTGCCGTTGTTGATGGTGCTGGCCACGGTGCAACCGAGGTGTGTGCACTTGGCGCTGATGAGGAGTGGCAGGCCGTTCTCGTCCTTGAAGGCCAGCGCGGGCCGCATCTGATAGTCGGTGAAGTATTTGCCATCCTTGTCGGACAGGGTGCCGAGGCTGGCTATCAGGATGTACTGATTGCGGATACGCTCAATTTCCAGCTTGCGCTCCGCCGCCGCCAATTCGAGACGCTCCAATTTCTTGGTGAGCATTTCCGCTTCCTGCTCAGGCGACATGGAGGGTCCTCGGAAGAAGCGCCCGAGATTCCCCAGCACACCGATGCTCATGAGGAATGCCGCAGCAGCGGCGCCCACCGCGCCGCGCAGGAAATATCGGCGGCTGTCGTTGGCTTGGTGCTGGCGCTGGACGGCAGCGTTCATGGGGCGATGCGTGGTCCATACCACTTTCTGAGGCGAACGCCACAGGTAGGCGAGGGGGAAGGTGAAGGCGTGCACCAACCGACTGAATGGCACCACGAGGAAGAGGCACCAGGCCAAGGCGAGATGCAGCTTCATGGTCGGCGGCAGCCCCGTCACATACTCTGGTTTGGGGCTTAGGGTAATGAGGCTCCACAGATAGGGCGTGGTGGTGTTGGTTGACCATGATGCGCCCCAGCGCGAACCGGTAGCGACGGAGATGCCCACGAGTACCTGTGCAAGCAGAAGCATGAGAATGAGCAGGTCGCCGGTAGTGGTGACGGCTTCGATGCGGGGCGACGACACACGCCGGTAGAACAGGACCACGAGACCAGTGAGCGTGAGGAAGGCGGCGATGACGCCGATGACTTCCACTGTGATGAGGAAGGTCGGCACGGAAGTGAGCGCCTGCCACAGGCCCGGTGCCGCGAACGGCAGGATATGCCCCACCAGTAGGATGAGGATGCCTACGTGGAAGGGGAGCGTGCCGAAGCGCAGCTGCCGGTTCTCGAGAAACTGCGAACTCAGTGCGGAGTAAGTGAATTGCTGCACCCGGTACCGGTAGACGCAGCCTGCCACCATGATGATTACCGCGAGGTAGGGGAAGCCGATGAAGAGAAATAGTTCAAACATGTTCCGTTTCTCCCTCGGAGGGCATTGCCAGCAAGGATACGAGCGCGTGCAACAGATGCCGGTATAGGTTCTGCACGCGCTCCAAATCGCGCGCCATTTGCTTCACGGGAGGCGGCACGCACCACTCGCGCAGCGCCGTCCATTCTTCTTCCGGGGCGGCCAGCGCATAGCGCAGCACGTTGGCTACGTGGTCGGGAAGTTCGTGCCCGGCGTCAAAGCCGTATTCGTCGTAGGACTTTCGCAGGCCCGCCATGAAGGGGCCGCGTTGTGTGCCCTCGGCTCCAAAGAGGTAGACGCTCAGATAGGGCACCGCCTGCGGCGCGAGGTCGAAGGCGCGCGTATAATGCTCCTCGATCTCCGCGTCAGTGCTGCGCTCGACTGCCTCGATGAAGGCTTCCATGTGCGCATGCGCGGCGGAGTCCAGGCTGGCCAGGTCATCGAGCAGTCCCCGTGCTTGCGCGCCCAGATGGGTGCGGGGAAACTCAAGCAATTCGCCAAAGCTGGCAAGCAACGCGCGCTCGGAATGGGTGGCGTTCATGCTTACATCCCCCGCTCTGGAGCCGTGGTGGTACCCAGCCCGCACTTGCCCTTGCAAGATTCCGGCGAGCAGCCGCTACCTTCGATGTTCATCTCGCGCTGGATGGGGGGCATCATGTAGCGCTCGTTCAGCGGCGCGAGCGTGGTGAGGTGATAAATATCCTCCGCCTCCTGCTCCGTCAGCCCCGCCTCGCGCAACACGGCGTGCACCTTCTCCTGCGACACGTCGTCGAGATCCTGCGCGCGCTTGAAGTAGCGGACCGCCATCTGCTTCTTCATAACCTGCCGCACAATGTCCACATTGCCCGCGCTGAACAGTGCAGCGAGATACTTGATTGGCAGGCGTGCGCTGTCGAGGCTCGAGAAGAATTCCGTGGAATTCTGCTCGTAGATGCCGTCTCCCGCGCGGCCGCTCACGGGCAAAAGCGGAGGCACGTAATAGAGCATAGGCAGCGTACGGAATTCCGGATGCAGCGGCAGCGCGATCTTCCACTTCATCACGTACTTCCACACGGGTGAATTTTGAGCCGCCTCAATGAATTGGGGATTAATGCCATTGGCTTGCGCGCCTGCAATTACCTCGGGGTCGAAGGGGTCAAGCAGCACGCTGCGCTGGGATTCCACCAGACAATCTTCGGGGGCCTTCATCGCCTCCTCCACGCGCGAGGCGTCGTAGAGCATGGCGCCCATGTAGCGGATGCGGCCCACGCAGGAATGGAAACATGCCGGGGCAAGACCGGACTCGACGCGGGGATAGCAGAGAATGCACTTCTCCGATTTGCCCGTCTGCCAGTTGTAGTACATTTTCTTGTACGGGCACGCCGCCACGCATGCGCGCCAGCCGCGGCAGGCGTCCTGGTTGACCAGCACGATGCCGTCTTCACCGCGCTTGTAAAGCGCTCCGCTGGGGCAGGAGGCAACACAGCTGGGATTCGCGCAGTGATTACAAATGCGCGGCAGATACATCATCGTGATCTGCTCGACATCCATGAGCATGCTGCGCTCGTCGTCGGTGAGTGCTTCGAGATTGGGATCATTTTCTGCATACACGGGCGAGCCGCCCAGGTCGTCGTCCCAGTTGGGCCCCGCCTCGATGTCCATCTCCTCGCCCGTTACCTGCGATATGGGGCGCGCCGTGGGTTGGTCCGTACCGGCGGGGGCGTTGAATAGGTCGTTGTACTTGTAAGTCCAAGGCTCGTAGTAATCATCGAGCCCCGGCTGATTGGGGTTGTAAAACAGCTTGTGGAAGGAGCTGCCCTTGGACTGGCTGCGTAGCACCAGCTCGCGTTTGTCGTTTAGTTCCCAGCCGCCCTTGTAGTTCAGCTGGTCTTCCCACTTGGTGGGATAACCCGTTCCGGGTTTCGTCTCCACATTGTTCCACCACATGTATTCCGCGCCGGGACGATCCGTCCAGACGTTTTTGCAGGCAACGCTGCATGTGTGGCAACCAATACACTTGTCCAGATGGAACACCATCGATACATGTGCGCGTACATCCATGCGGTGTGACTCCCTTTTTCTGCCTACCACTCGGGCTTGTCGAGACGGCGCACCACGACGAAGGTGTCGCGATTCACGCCTTGCGGGCCCCAGTAGTTGAAGGCATAGGTGAATTGCGCGTATCCGCCGATCATGAAGAGCGGCTTGAGGCGCGCACGGGTGAGGCTGTTGTGTCCGCCCGCGCGCCGGTTTCCGCGGTGCTGTGATTTCGGATTGCCAATCGTGCGTTCAGTGGCGTGGTAGATGAAGCAAATGCCGCGCGGTATGCGGGCGCTCACGCAGGCGCGTGTCACCACGGTGCCGTGATCGTTAAGCACCTCCACCCAGTCGTTGTCGTGGATGCCCAGCATGCCCGCGTCATGCTCGTTCATCCAGAAGGGTTCGATGCCGCGCGACAAGGTTTCCATGCGCAGGTTGTCGCCAAAGGTCGAGTGGATGTGCCACTTTCCGTGGGGCGTCAAATAGTTCAGCACCAGCGAACCGGGCTCCGCGCCGGTCATGTCGAGGTCGCGCGTGGTGCGCAGGTCGGCCCGAGGCTTGAAGGTGGGCAGGTGCTCGCCATAGGCCACGTAAGCCTCGTGGTCGAGATACAGGTGTTGCCGTCCCGTCAGCGTGCGCCAGGGAATGCGCTCTTCCAGGTTCTGACAGAAGGCCGCATAGGTGCGGCTTCCATTCGTGATTCCGGTCCAATACGGCGTCGTCAACGTGCGGCGGGGCTGCGTGCAGAGATCCGCGAAGGTGTAGCGCACACCGCGCGTGCCCGCCGCCAGGTGCGTGTGGTCGATGCCCGTCTTGTGAGACTCGGCCTCAAAGGCCCGGTGGGCGAGCTCGCCGTTGGTTTCCGCCGCGAAGTGGAGGATGGCCTCACACACGTCGCGGTCGGCCCGCAGCGACGGATAGCGCTCGCCATCGATGGTTTCGACAGGGCGCTCGTCGAGGTAGGAGTCGTAGAGATCGTACACGGCGTACGTGGTGCCGTGCACGCCCAGCCCGTTGTTACGGAAGTTGCGGCCGAGCGTGATGAACTTCTCGAAAATCTTGGTGTAGTCGCGTTCCACGACTTTCATGTTCGGCATGGTCTTGCCGGGAATGGCTTCGCATTCACCCTTCGCCCAATCCTTCACACTGGGCTGGGCGATCTCTGCCGCCGTGTCGTGCAGCAAGGGTGTGCAGACGAAGTCTTTGACCGGCTCGGGCAGGTACTTCTTCGCCATGATGCTGGTCTGCTCGGCAATGTCCCGGAAGATCTTCCAGTCGCTCTTCGCTTCCCAGCAGGGCGGCACCGCCGCTTGCAGCGGGTGGATGAAGGAGTGCATGTCGGTGGAGCTGAGGTCGTCTTTCTCGTACCAGCTCGCCGTGGGCAGAACGATGTCGGAATACAGCGCCGAGGTGTCCATGCGGAAGTTCACATCGACGATTAGATCCATCTTGCCGAGCTCGACCTTGTCGTGCCAGGTGACTTCCTTCACGTCGGGTTCCGCGTGCTCCACTGCGATGCTGTTGTGGTGCGTGCCCAGATAGTGCTTGAGGAAATATTCGTGCCCCTTGGCCGAAGCCTGGATGGCGTTGCCGCGCCAGATGTACCATACGCGCGGGAAGCAGGCGGGGTTGTCCACGTCTTCCATGGCGAACTTAAGGGAGCGGTCCTTGAGGCGCCCCACCACATGTTGCACGGGGTCGGCGCCACGCTCTTCGGCGTCGAGCACGAGTTTAAAGTTGTGCTCCGTAAACTGTGGATAGCAGGGCAACCAGCCGCAGCGTACCGCGAGGGCTTGCTTGTCGGCCGTGTGACCGCTGGCCATCGGATGATCCTTGTCAGCCACCGGACACATCTCGTCGAATTTGCGGTCGTAGCGCCACTGGTCGCTGTGCATGTAGTGAAACGACGGCGCATTCTGCAGCCGGGGCGGCGCACTCCAGTCGGTGGCGAAGGCAATCGGCCCCCACGACCCTTGGGGCGACAGCTTTTCCTGCCCCACGTAGTGGTTCCATCCACCGCCATTTTTGCCCACGCAGCCGCAGAAGATAAGCGCGTTGATACATGCGCGGTAGATCAGGTTGTTATGGTACCAGTGGTTCACACCGGCGCCGATGATAATCATGCATCGGCCTTTGCTCTTCTCCGCCGTCGTCGCCCATTGTTTGGCGAAGTTGATGACCGTCACCGCCTTGATGCCGGTGTACTGTTCCTGCCACGCGGGGGTGAAGGGATGTGTATCGTCTTCGTAGCCCGTTGGCCATTCGCCCTCGAAGCCCCGGTTCACACCGTGCTGCGCGAGTTGCAGGTCGTACACCGTGCATACCTGCACGGGGCCGTCCACCGTCTGTATCTCGCGCACGGGCACGTCGCGCAGGCGCACGCGGTCTGTGAGGCCTTCGGAAAAGTCGTCAAACACCGCACGGACCACACCGCTGGCAGTGTCTTTCAGCGTGAGTAGGGATTCAAAGGCCTCGCCCGTGCGGGCGTCTTCCTGCTTGATGTTCCAATGGCCCTTCTCTTTCTGC
Organism: Candidatus Hydrogenedentales bacterium; assembly: GCA_044359155.1. Lineage (GTDB taxonomy): Bacteria > Hydrogenedentota > Hydrogenedentia > Hydrogenedentales > JAEUWI01 > WGMK01. The sequence continues at coordinate 15,319 of JBIKMR010000006.1, forward strand.
CAGCGGTGGCCCACCTGGCCGGAAGGAATGCGGAGTTGGCCTTGCGCGTCGAGCACAAAGCTCTTCCACTCCGCGTTCTCCTCGCCCTGTGTGTCCGCCAGTTGCGAGGCGCGCAACAGCGAGCCGGGACGGTAGCGGCCCTTCTCGTCCTGATTCATCACTACGAGGAAAGAGGCGTCCGTGTTTTCACGCATGTACTTCTGGAAGTACGGTACTTCGTGGTCGGCGTGGTACTCGCGGAGTATCACATGGTTTACAGCCATCCAGAATGCGCAGTCGCTCCCCTGGTTGATCGGTATCCACTCATCCGCCACTTTCGAGGTCTGGCTGAAATCTGGCGAGAAGACCACCACCTTGGCGCCCTTGTGCCGCGCTTCCACGAGGAAGTGCGCGTCCGGGGTGCGGGTCATCAAGACGTTGGAACCCACTGTGGCGATGAACTTCGAGTGGAACCAGTCGGCACTCTCGGCCACATCGGTCTGCTCGCCCCAGATTTCGGGGGATGCCGGGGGCAGATCGCAGTACCAGTCGTAGAAAGAGAGACAGAGGCCGCCCATTAACTGGAGGAAGCGGGCGCCGGCCGCATAGCTGATCATGCTCATGGCCGGAATCGGTGAGAAGCCTACCAGCCGGTCGGGGCCGTACTTTTTCACAGTGTAAAGATTGGCGGTGGCGATTAGTTCCTGTGCTTCCGCCCAGCTGACCCGACGGAATCCTCCCTTTCCGCGCGCCTGCTGATAGCGCTTGCGCCGTTCGGGATTCGCGGTGATGGATTCCCACGCCGCCACGGGGTCGTTGGGGAATTCCTCACGGGCTTCGCGCCAAAGGTCCAGCAGCACGCCACGCATGTAGGGGTACTTCACGCGTAACGGTGAGTAGATGTACCACGAGGTGGAGATGCCGCGCTGGCAGCCGCGGGGCTCGTAGTTTGGGATGGTCGGGTCGATGGTGGGATAGTCCAGCGCCTGCATTTCCCAAGTGACGATGCCCTGTTTCACATAGACGTTCCAGCTGCACGAGCCGGTGCAGTTGACGCCGTGCGTGGTGCGCACCACCTTGTCATGTGCCCAGCGATTGCGGTAGAAATCTTCCCAGCTTCGCTGTTCGGGCGCGAAGAGATCCTGTATCCAGCCCATTACCGGTCCCTCCTCGAGTCGCCACGGCGGTTTGTGCGCCGCTGTGCTTCAGCCACCATGCGCTTGCGCGTGCCCGCGGCCCGCTTGTGGGTCGCGCCGCCCAGCAACAGCATCACCGCCACGGTTCCCGCCACGCCCGCCACATGCAACGGCACGTTCGCCGGGGGCGCGGGCTCGGCGGAAATTTCTTCCAGGAATTTTGTAAGGTGCATCGCTTCCTGCTTGGTGACGGTCCGGTCCGCATAGATGGCCCGCATCACCGGGAAGCCGGGGCTTTGCGAGGTCGCCATCAGTGAGGGCTCACCCAGCCGTGTGAAGGAATCCTCCAGTGAGGCGGCAAGGTTTCCGCCGCGTCCGCCCGCCTGATGACACGCTGCGCAGGCGAGGCCGCGGTTCTGGAATCCGCGCGAGCCAAGGAAGAGGTCGCGGCCGATCGCTGCATTGGGCGGCTCCAGTGAGGCGGCCTCTTGCATCGCCGCCATTTGCTGATAGGCCTGAAGACGCTCCCCGGCCTTGGGGTCCAGCAGGAAGTCAGTGAGGCTGGCGACGTCGGTGTCGCTCAACGGACCTACGTTCTTTTCCATACGCTTCACGGCGTCGACGACCGTCTGCCGTGGATAGCCCGCCGAGTTCTTCAGGTCGGGGCCAGAGAGCGCTCCCCCGCCGATGCTGTGGCACCCCATGCACTTCTGCATGTAGGCGACCGCCGAGGCGTCCGGGGTTTCTGCAGCCGCAACCGGGGCCGGTTCCGGCGCCGCTTCAGGGGCGGCGTCCACCGCAGCCGTTTCGCTCAGCGCTTCGGCCACCGCCGGTGCGGCGGGGATTTCCGCCGCAGGGTCCTGGGCATTCGCCCTTGTCATCAGTAGTGGCAAGCCGCATATCACTAGGCCCGCTATCCCCTTTGCGATAATTTTTGTGAAGTTTGGAGCACCCATGTTCTTCACTCCCGCTTGAGCCCCGGAACCGCTTCTGGCCAACTTGAGTATTGTGGATATTTTTATCCACTTGATTCTGGACCAAAGTATCCACTATTGTTTGGGGCTTGTCAAGTGAGTAGCAAAGGCGGTGGAAAAGGCGGCTTTTACAGCGGAAAACCGGTGGATTGGGGGGCGTGCCGCCAGCAAGAGAGTGCGCCCGATTCAGGGAAAAGTGGATGTGGGAGCTCCGCTGTTCCCTGTAAATTCCCAAGCAGCACGCCGGACAGCAGCATGGTCATCTGGCCCAATGGCCCAAGCTGTTAGCGGTCTTTAAGCTTGGGGGAATCGTCCACCTGAAAGCGGCGGTCTAGGGTCAGTGAGGCGACGTTGTCGAGCGTGGTGGTGGATAGGCGCTCGATCATGATTTTCTTCACGTCCATCCACATGTCATGCAGGGGACAGGGTTTGGCCCGGCCGCATTGGGAGAAGCCGAGGATACAATGGCTGAAGGTGTCTTCGCCCTCCACGGCCTTGATCACTTCCAGCAGGGTAATCTCCGAAGGGTCGCGTGTGAGGGAATAACCGCCGTGTGCGCCGCGGTGCGCTTGCAGGAAGCCGCCTTGCACGAGCGCCTGAAATATTTTCCGCGTGAAATACTCTGGAATCTCGGCCTTCTCGCAAATGTCTTTCGCCTGAAAGCGCTCCTTCTCCTTGTCCGCAATCACGAAGGTGAGTGCGCGCAAGGCGTATTGACAACCTTTGGAGTAAAGCTTGAACATAATTGGACCTTAATATCCGGTTAGTATGGGCCCCATAGTGCCTCCTGTCAACAGCTTCCAAGGCCGGAATGAAGCGCGCTCAAAACGCGTTTACATTGTGGAGCTTTTAGTCCACAATATCTGCAAGGAGTCCAAGCATGAACAACGAAGGCAGCTTCACCCTTCTCGAATCCCTGTCGCTGCGGGTGGAGATACCGGAGCAAGGCATACTCAGTAAGCCGGTGTTCAGCAATTCCACGCTGCGAGCCACGCTTTTTGGCATGGCGCAGGGCGAGGAGTTGACCGAGCACACGGCGAGCATGGAAGCATTGCTTGTTATACTGGAAGGCGAGGCGGAAATTACGCTCTCGGGAGAGACGCACATGGTGCATCCGGGCGCTTGGCTGCGAATGGAGCCACGCCTGCCCCATAGCCTGCGTGCGCAAACGCCTCTAAAGTTTGTATTGTGGCTGCTGCGTGAACGGCAAGAGGAAAGCTGAGAACCTGTCATGAAACTTCGTATACGTGGCAACAGCATAAGGCTGCGAATTCAGCGTCAGGATTTGGAAACCTTGCACAGGCAGGGGACCCTTCTAGAGAAACTTCAGTTGGGACCAGGGGATGGCGCCACGTTCCGGTATTCGCTGGAGCGAAACGAAGGCGTCTCGATGCAGGTGAGCTTCCACAGTGGCCTGCTTTGTGTAGGCCTGCCCGGCGATTGGATAACGGAGCTGGTAAGCACGGAGCGAATAGGCTGGGACGCAGAGCTTGACACCGGCGATGGAAACACGGTGCGCGTGATGGTGGAGAAGGATTTTCCCTGCATCGTCACCCGACCCGGGGAAGACGACAGCGATGCGTTTCCTGCGAGTGGAACTGTATGCACGGCAGAGAATCATGCCGGTGTTTCCAATTCCACCGGCGAGCCTGTGTGAACGCTATCCCCCATGCGCCGCCACTATACCTCCTCGCAGGGGGGCGGTCGTCACGATTTGGCGACAATAAGGCGCGCGCCTTGTGGCGGGGACAGCCACTGATCGCCGCCCTGGCCAAGAGCCTCGCGCCGTCGGTGAAGTCCATCACGGTGGTGGCCGCCACTGCGGATGCCTATGCGGATATCGGCTTTCGAACCATAGCCGACCTCGCGCCGGGACAGGGTCCCTTAGGGGGATTGCAGGCTGCGCTCCATGACAACACCACCGACGCGTGGCTGGCGGTGGTGGCGTGCGACTGGGCAGGGGTGCGGCCGGAGTGGCTGGAACTCTTGATGGCTGCGGCCACGCTGGACACGCAATGCGTTTGCTTTGGTAAAAAATATGAACCCGACCCTCTGTTCGCGCTCTACCATGCCACCGCACGTGCACAGGTGGACCAGCGCATGGAAGTAGGTACTCGCGCCATGCGCGGGCTGGTGGGTACGCTGCGCCACCGCATCCTGCCGCCGCCGCCCGGGTGGGACGAGGCTGTGAATGTGAACCGTCAGGAAGACCTGACGGCGCTGAACGCACAAGCGTAGCCGTCGCGCACTTGATTTCGGTCCAAGGTGATTGCCAGTCACTTATGCTCTCACAGATCCGCGCGACACGTGCACCAGTTTTCCGCGCAGTCATGCATGTCCCTCCCCTCCAGGCGGGTGGGCGCGGTGGGACTGGTGGGCGGCTGCGGTTCGTGCCATTTTTGATGCCAACGACTCTGATACTTTCCGCGTCACTCCGGCTTCTGAGCAGAAGAGCGGTCCACCTTGGGGGCTCAATTCATAGTCGCATCACTTCGCCACAGAATTGATGTCCCTGGATGTGACCTTTTCACTGGTATTCCCACGGCCGACACCAAGAAGAAGCACGCGGAGCTGCGGCCCCGGTTTCCCGGAGCCGCCGCCCGTTGTGTGCCAGCCTCCTGACATACGCACGCGCCGCCGCTCAGGCTGCGTCCTTCGCCGCGTTGTCCTCCACGGCTCTGCTCGCCTCCTCCTCCCCTTCCCGCCTCTCCGCCGCCTCGCCGATCCTCCCCGCGGCCTGCTGGGATATCTTCAGCAAGGCGCCGCTCGCGTGGTGCGAATACCTCGCGGTGGTCTGCGTGTTGGCGTGGCCCAGCAGCTTGGACACGTCGTAGAGCGTGGCGCCGACGCTCAGCGCCAGCGACGCGAAGGAATGGCGAAGCGTATGCACACACGCGCCCTCTATCCCGGCCATGGCGCAGGCGGCGTCGAAGGCCTTCTGCGGGTTGTTGAGGGGCTTGCCTGCCAGTCGCCCCGGGAACACGTAGGGGTGCTCCCCCTCCCGTGCCTCCCAGCGACGCTGCAGGATCGCGCGCGCGGGGTCGTTGAGCGCCACCGTCCTCGGCTTGCCGTTCTTGGTCTGCGCGAGGTACACGGTCCCCTCTTCGAGCCGGACCCTGGACCACTCCAGCTGGAGCGCCTCGTTCTTCCGCAGGCCGGTGAGGGCGAGGAAGGCCAGGGCGGCCGCGGCGGCCCGCCCGGGCAGCTCCTCCAGCGCGGCGAGGAAGCGCGCCAGCTCCTCCTTGGTCAGGAAGCGCTCGCGGGCGGGGTTCTCGGTGGCCTTCCTCACCTTCTTCGCCGGGTTCTGCGGGCACTGCTCCAGCTCGATGGCCAGCGAGTACATGCGGGAGACGAGGCCGAGGTAGCGGTTTGCGGTGCTGTTGCTGGTGCGCGCCTGGATCTCCTGGTGCATGCGCTGGATGTCCTTGTACGCCAGGCTGTCCAGCGTCCGCCTGCCGAAGCGCGGCAGGATCTCCAGGTTGATGCGGTACTCGTCGTCCGCCCAGGAGCGCTTGTGGCGCTTGGCCCAGTCGAGGTAGGTGGCCGCGAACTCCCCGAAGGTGGGCACGCCGCGCTTGGCGGCCTTGGCCGAGGCGGGGTCCTCGTCGCGAGCGAGCTGCCCCTTGGCCTCGTGGCAGCGCTGGCGCGCGTCCTTCAGCGATACGCTGGGGAACTCGCCGATGCGCAGGGCGCGCTTGCGGCCGCGGAAGCGGTAGCGCAGGTAGAAGAAGCGCCGCGCGGTCACGCCGACCAACAGGCGCAGGCCGACGACCTCGGCGTCGCAGTACTCCATCTCGCGCGAGGGGGATTCGGGGTCGTGGGCCGGCAGGGCCTCCAGCAGCGCGTGCGTGAAGCGGAAGCGCCGAGTGATCGAATCTTTTCTTGCCATCGGTAGTGTGTCCTTTCTCTTTGCTCGGTGTTGCGGTGGAAATGGCCCAGACAGCGCCCCGCCGCGGGTGCGGCTTTGGGGCTGTCAGGCGCACCCGCGTCAATTCCCTGTTGTGGTCCAAGGGCAAGAGGTCGTGGCGTGTGCGGGTCCGGTCCCTGTCCGGTCCCGCCGCCGCGGCAGAACGCACCGCCGACCCGGCAGGGCACGGACCTATGGCACACTTTTCCTGAAGGTACCGTTGCGGAGGCGAAATCCAACTGGCGCTGGCAAAAGCGGACCCGGCGAAATGGATGGACCGGAGGGGGACCGGAGGCGGCTTCTCGCTGGGGCGGCCGGTGGGTGAAGAGCGCGCCGCTTTTCGGGGGGCTGGGGCGCGTGGCCGCGGGCGAGGGGCCATGGCCCCAAACGAAAAGCGGGTTTCAGTCAGACTGAAACCCGCGTGCGTGAAATTGGTGGAGCTAAGCGGGATCGAACCGCTGACCTCCTGACTGCCAGTCAGGCGCTCTCCCAGCTGAGCTATAGCCCCAAACGCAAGGCGGAATGCTAGCGCACGGGGGCGGGGCATGTCAAGGTTGGGAAGGTAAGATCGACCACGAAGGGCACTAAGGGTCACGATGAGCACAAAGGAAAAAGAAAATTCTGCGCTTCTTCTACTCTTTCCTTTGTGTCCTTCGTGCCCTTTGTGGTTCAAATTCTTAGTGGTCGATCTCGTGCTTTTTCAGCCGGTACTGCAAGGTCTTGTAGGTAACGCCGAGCAAGTCCGCCGCTTCCTTTAGCCTGCCGCCGGTGCGTTCCATGGCTTGGCGGATTAGGTCCTGTTCCAAGTCTTCGAGGATGATTCCGTTTGGCGGCAGCAGGTACCCACCCGCCTGGGGTGCGGGCTTGCGAATCTTCTCGGGCAGGTCTTCCGGGCGCAGCTCCGCGCCCGTGGCCAGCACGAAGCACTGCTCAAGCGTGTGTTCCAGCTCGCGCACGTTGCCCGGCCACGCGTGCCGCTTGAAGGCTTCGATAATCTCCGGGCCCACCGTCGGAGGTGACATCCCCAGCTTCTTGCCCAGCTTCTCGCGGAAGTGTTTAACCAATAACGGCAGGTCGTTCAGCCGATCGCGCAAGGGTGGCAGCGACACCACCAGCACCTCGAGCCGGTAATAAAGATCTTGTCGAAACGAGCCTTCCTCAACGCGCTTGCCCAAGTTGCGGTTGGTCGCCACAATCACGCGCACATCCACCTTGCGGGGTTCGTTCGACCCCACCCGCTCGACCAGTCCATCCTGCAACACGCGCAACAGTTTGGCTTGTGCGTCGAGCGGCATGTCGCCGATCTCGTCGAGGAAGATGGTGCCACCGTGCGCGGCCTCAAACTTGCCCGCGCGGGCCGAGTCCGCCCCGGTGAACGATCCCTTCTCATGGCCAAACAATTCCGACTCGACCAGCGTGTCAGGAATCGCCGCACAGTTCACCACGATGAAGGGCTTCTTGCTGCGGGGTCCCTCAAAGTGGATGTGCCGCGCTATCAGTTCCTTGCCCGTGCCCGATTCGCCAAGGATGAGCACGGTGGACTGCACCTGCGTGGCGCGCGTGGTGCGCTGAAAGACTTCGCACATGGTCTGCGAATCGCCGATGATGTTGCCGAGGGAGACCTCCTGCTTCACCAGCGCGCGCAGGCGCTGGTTCTCGGCGTGCAGGGCGGTGCGCTCGAGCGCGCGTTGCAGCACCAGCAGCAGCTCGTCCTTGTCGAAGGGCTTCTCGAGGTAATCCGCCGCGCCCTCGCGCATTGCCTGCACCGCCGTCCGCACCGACCCATGCGCCGTCATCATCACGATGTCCAGCTCGGGCCGCTTGCGCCGCGCCTCGCGCAACAGCGACAGCCCATCCATCCCCGTCATCTTCAGGTCGGTCAGCAACAAATCAGGCGTGGTGGAATCGAGCTTCTCGACCGCCTCCTCGCCCGACGCGCACGGCTCGACGCGATACCCGCACGATTGCAGGATGTCGCAGAGAATCTCGCGCTGCACCTGGTCGTCCTCGGCCAATAAGATTAATTTGTTCATCGCACCCCCGCCTTGTCCAGCGGCAACGTTATCAACACCTGGCAGCCCTGCCCGCCCGAGCTGGTCATCTCGATCGTGCCGCCGTGCTCCTCGATAATGCCACGCGTAATTGAAAGGCCCAAGCCGGTGCCGCCCGGCTTCGTGGTGTAATACGGCTCGAACACGCGCTCAATCTCCACGCGGTTCAGGCCGGGGCCGTCATCGCGCACCTCAATCTCGCAAGAGACATCGGTCAGCCGCGAGAACATGCGCACGCGCCCTCCAGCCGGGCAGGCCTCGAGCGCATTCAACAGCACGTTCATAATCGCCCGCTTCCACTCGCGCGCGTCCAGTTGCAGCATGGTGTCGCCCGAGCGCAGGTCATGCACCAGCGTAACCCCGCGCGATTCCGCGTCCTTCTGCAACAGGTGCGCGCACTCGGCCAGCAAAAGGTCTACCTTGTTCGGTTCCGGCGACAGCTCGCGTTCCTTCGCCAACGACATGAAGCTGGACACGATGCCCTCGAGCCGGTCCACTTCACGGCGAATGGTTTGCAGGTGCTTGCCCGCGCCGCCGTCGTTCTCGGGCAGGTTGTCCAGCGCATGGCTCGATAATAGCTTGATGGCGTTCAGCGGATTGCGCACGTCATGCGCCACGCCTGCCGCAAGGTTGCCCAAGGCAGACAGCCGCTGCGCCTGCCGCAGCTTGCGCTCCATGGATTCTTTGTCGCGCAAGGAAGAGACCATGTTGTTGAAGGTCTCCTCGAGCGCGAGCACTTCCCCGGTGGCACCGCGCGTGGACACCGAGCGCAGGTCTCCCGAGGATATCGCCGCGCACGATTCCGACAACTGTGACAAGGGGCGCAACGCGCGCACAATGAAATAGAGCATGGCCGCCAGCGTGGCGAGGAACACCGCGATGATGATGCCGAGGTAACTGTTGGTCAGCGCGCGGAGTATCTCGACCTGCGGCGCAATCGTCACGCGCGCGGTCATCAACATCCGCTCTCCCCCCACCAGCACCGGCTGCTGCGCCACCCGCACCATGCGCCCGTCCTCGTCGTACTCCAGGCCAAAGGTGGTGTCCTGCTGTCGCCCGCCATAGGGCTGCAAACGAATGTCCACCCCTTCATGAATGCTCATCAACTCCGACTGCATCTGCTCCACGTCAATCGGCGCGGCATCGCGAAAGCCCAGGTCAATCCGCTCCACAATCTCCGCCGTCTGCGCGCGCATTTCCTGCGCGGCCTCGCGCAGGAAGTAGCGGGTGATGATCATCACCGCAGCAAACAGGCACACCAGCAAGATGCCGCACAGCATCATCACCCTAAACAACAACGACCGCCGCCACGGAATGCGGGATTGATCAGCCATGTAGGGAGCCAAGAATGGGACGGATGCGACGGATGGGAGAAGAGACCATGAATAAGAAAGTTTCTTTTCCCATCGGTCTCATCCGTCCCATAGGTCCCATCAATTCACCAACGCCGCGCGTGCCGCCAACGCCCGCTCCAGCGCCTGCTCCACGGTGTCGCCCAGCGCGTTGATGTGGCCCATTTTTCTGCCGGGGCGCGCCGAAGTTTTCCCATACAGGTGCAGCTTCACGCCAGGCATCGCCAACGCCGCCGCCCAGTTGGGCTCGCCGTTGGACCACAGATCGCCCAGCAGGTTCACCATCACGCCGGGGCAGAGCAGGCCGGTGTCGCCCAGCGGCAGGCCGCACACGGCGCGCACCTGTTGCTCGAACTGGCTGGTCACCCGGTTGTCCAGCGTCACGTGCCCGGAATTGTGCGGGCGCGGCGCCAGCTCGTTAACGATCAAGCTGCCGTCTGGTTTGACAAACAATTCCACACACAGCACCCCCACCACGTCCAGCGCTTCAAGGATGCCCTGCGCCAGCGCCACCGCCTCGCGCTCGATGGCCGCGTCCAGCCGGGCCGGGCTAACGGTGATGTCGAGGATGTGGTCCTTGTGGATGTTCTCCATCAAGCCATAGCTGGCGAAGGCGCCATCCGCCCCGCGCACCGCCACCACGCTTGCTTCTTGCGAATAGGTGACCCACGCCTCAAGCACCGCCTCGCCACCACCGATTGCGGCCCACGCCGCCTCCGCCTCTTCCGGCGCGTTGATCTTGCACTGGCCCTTGCCATCGTATCCCCAGCCCGCCGTCTTCAACACGCAGGGGCAACCCAGCGCTGCAACGGCAGCGACCAGTTCTTCCTGGCTGGCTATCGCCTGAAACGGCGCGACAGGAAATCCGTTGTCCGAAAGGAAGCGCTTCTCGCGCAGGCGATGCTGTGTGGTATGCAGCACATGCCCGCCCGGTCGCACCGGCGCATGGAGCGCCGCCGTTTCCGTCGCCGCGCTCGACACGTTCTCGAATTCAAAGGTGACCACGTCCACGCCTCGCGCAAAGTCGGCAATGCGCTCAAGGTCGTCATACGCGCCCACCCATTCCTCGTCCGACACATGGCCGGTCGGTGTGTCTTCCTCGGGCGAATACGTATGCACGCGGTAGCCCATGCGGCGCGCCTCAAGCGCGAACATGCGCCCCAGCTGCCCGCTGCCCAGCACACCCAGCGTCGCCCCCGGCAGGATCGGCGTGGCAGAACCTAAGCTTCGTTGCATGGCAATACGTCGTCCAGCACCTGCTGCGTCTGCTTTGCGCGCCAAGCACGGAGGGCTTCGCGTATCTCCGGGTGAGACACGCCCAATATCGACGCCGCCAGCAGCGCGGCATTCTTTGCGCCCGACGCTCCAATCGCCAGCGTGCCCACAGGAATGCCCGCAGGCATCTGTACTATCGACAACAGCGAGTCCTGCCCGCTCAAGGCCTTGCTCTGCACGGGCACGCCCAACACAGGCAGCACCGTGTGCGATGCCACCATGCCCGGCAAATGCGCCGCGCCACCCGCGCCCGCGATAATCACCTTCAACCCCCGCTCCTCCGCCGTGCGCGCATAATCCGCCATGCGGTCAGGCGTGCGGTGCGCCGACACGATTGCGCATTCATGGGGAATGCCCAAGGCGTCCAATAGATCATGCGTGTGCTCAAGGGTGTCCCAGTCGGACTTGCTCCCCATGATCACCCCTACCAAGGGCTGTTGCTCGCTGGCCATAGTCAGGCTCCTCGCCGCACATGCGGAAAAACGATAAGTTTATCGCAAGCCCGCACGGAATCCAATGGCCGCGCAGTCGTGCCGCCATATGGAGTGCGGAAGCTTGCTTCCGCTTTTTCCAAGGGGGCTTGCCCCCGCGACGCGTTTACAGTCCGAACACCTTGCGACGGAGGCAAGCCTCCTACGGAAAAGCTGAGGCAAGCCTCAGCACTCCAAAGGCCCCTGTCCCCAGCGACCTCTTCGTGCTATCCACCCACCTCGCCCCGCAGGCCCGCCAAAAAAATATCCGGGCGGTCCGTGGTCAGGGCGTCCACGCCTAGGTCTATCAGCAACCGGTGTTGCTCCCACGTGTTGGGGGTGTACACCCAGAGGAAGCTGCCCGCCGCGTGGACCCGCTCGGCCACCGCCAGCGATACGCGCTTGAAGTGCATGTCCACCCCGCCGCCCAAGGCCAAGGCCTCGTCCAGCAGGCGGTCGGTGCAATCCCACAGCAGCGCCGCAATCCGGGCCTTCGGCTCAATGGCTTTCACCTGCCGCAGGTGGTCCCAGTCAAAGGCGATGAAGACCGTCTGGTCCACCATGCCGGCATCGCGCACCGCTGCAACCGCAGGCACAACCGCCGCCGCTACCTTAATCTCGCAGGCCAGTTCAGCCCGCCCCTTGATCAGCGATAGCAGCTCGCACAACTCCGGCACGGGTTCGCCCTTGCCCGCGTCCAGCTCGCGCAACGCCTCCATGCTATGCCGCTCAACGCGGCCTCTACCATTCGTGGTGCGTTCGAGGGTGTCGTCATGAATCACCGCCGCCCGGCCATCCGCCGTGCCATGCACGTCGCACTCCACCAGGTCCACTCCGAGAGAAAGCGCGCACGCGAACGCTGCCAAGGTATTCTCCGGCGCAAGCCCTTTCGCCCCGCGATGCCCGCATACCCTTGCCATAAGTGTGTCTCCCCGGATTCAGGAACGCGTGAGCGCGCGGAGCAGGTCGTCGGGTGTTTGCGAACCGATGATGAGCACGCGGTTGCCAGCGTGTACGAGCACGCCCTTGTTGCCGCGCGCATTCCAGTAGCGACAGGGCGCACCCTCGAAGCGGCCAAAGCGCAGCCCCCAGCCGCCGGAATCCCAAAGGGGGCGATAGGTGACTGGGCGCGCCAGGGTGATGCTGTCGAGGGGGATGCGTGTCCAGAACAGGGGCAACCACCCGAGGGTGATGTAGGCCTCGACGCCGTCTACCCGCACACGCAAGAGCAGAATGTTACACACGGCGGCGAACACTATAAGCATTATTGCAGTGATGCCCATGCCCTGCGGGGGGCCGTCCCCGGATTGGGACAAACCATAGCCCAGCCCTATGACTTCCGCCAACAAGGCCACGGCCACGACGCCATAAATAATCGGGTGGAAGAACTGTGTCTCTTCATATAGCGCAACAGGGCCACACGCCCGCACAGTGCTGCGCGTGCGCACGACTTCTCCGCTGGCCTCTGCACTCACCGCTCAGGATGCTCCACGGGCCGAACGCCCGCCGCGCTATTAAAACTACTTGCTCGCTGGTGCGACCTTGGTCTTCACAACGACCTTCTTCTGGCGGGTTTTGCCAGCTGTGCCACGGTGAATCTTGCCGCGCTTGGAGCGCATATCGCCCTTGCCCATGAAAATACTCCTTACTTTGTGCGGTTAAAAATGCCGCTGTCTTGATGCACAACGGGGTATTACACCTGCCCGCCGCGCCCGTTGTCAAAGAATCTTTCTTTAGCTCGTGTCACCCGCGCGGCTTGGCCGTGCGTTTTATCAGCGTAACGCGCGAAACCGGGGCGCAAGGCGGGCCGAAATGGCCCTTGGAATGGTCCAGATATTTCGTGTTACAGAATGGTGGGCTTCGTGGTAATATTGGGCGAGGCAGGGCAGCCGCAGCGTGCGGTCCAGCCACAGGGGCATCGCGCCGAGTTACCGGGGCGACACACTTAGGAGCGTCTTGCATCATGAATCTTTTCCGCAACGCCGGTCTTGTCCCGGCACTCATCGCAACCTTGCTGGTTTCTTCCGTGGCTTCGGCCCAGATTAATTCCGCCAACGTTGCCCTCGACCGCACCATCACGGGAACCGTGGACAACGGCGAAACCATCTCGGTGAACCTGACCTTTACGGCTGCGCCGCCGAATGGCACGGTTATCCTTGGGCTGGGCCTGCGCGAAACGTTGCCCGCCGGTGCCTCGTACAAGGGCATCACCACCTCTTCGGGCGACCAGCCCGCGATTAAGCCCGCCCTGAACAAGGAAGGCCTGCTCGAGTTCGCATGGATTACCGTGCCTGCATTCCCCTACACCATCTCCTACAGCGTGGCCCTGGGCGAAGCATTTGCCTCACCCTCGTCGCTTACCGGTCAGTTGGAATACCGCACCACCGGCGGCGCGGAATTCAGCAACGTGAAATCAACCACGCTTGAGATCGAGGACGACACACCCGCTTGGAAGACCGGCCTCTTTGCGGGCTGCGCACCGGGCGGTGCCGATGTTTCTTCCGGACTTGCAGACTGGACGCTGGCTGCCCTTGTGCTGGCAGCGCTGGTAATTGGGGCACGCCGCACGCAGGCGCGCCTTCAGCCGCAGCGGCTGCGCGCAACGGACCGTCGCTAACCTTTCGGGGCTAACGCCAACTGTCTGAAACATCCGCGCCGTTGCCGTCCAAACCTTGGGCGACAACGGCGTTTCAAATCCAAGGGGCATTCTTGAGCATGGCGACAATTCGATACCGGATACTGGCAGCCGCCGCAGTGGCGCTGGCCTCGGGCATGGCATTCGCGCAAGATAGCGTGAATCCCTCGAACGTGGTGCTAGAACGTTTTCACGACGAAACGTATCGACCTGGAACGCAACTGGAAATACAGGTGCGGTTTACCGCGAACAGCGCCGAGGCGATACAGGCCGTGGGTCTTCGGGAAAACATTCCCGATACCTGGGCCTTCGCAGGAGTATCGGGCGTAACCGGTGACGTGCCCTCGGTGGCGCCCTCGCAGGGCACACAGGGCCTGCTCGAGTTTGCGTGGATCACCATTCCCGAAATGCCCTACACCTTTTCTTACACGGTGGACATTCCGCAGGATGATCCCGGTGGCAGCCAGACGATTCACGGCCAGTTGGAATACCGCCTTGCGGGACCGGCCCACTATGCGTCGCCCGTTTTTACTTCGCTCAATGGTGCTTTGGACAACCAGGCTCCCACCATCACGCTGCAAGGCGGCACGTCACTCTCCCTCGCCGTGGGTGACAACTGGTCGGAACCGGGCTTTACCGCGCGCGACAATGTGGATGGCGACCTGACCTCGCAAGTGCGGGTGTCGGGAGATGTGAACCCCGGCATTGCGAGCACCTATGTGCTCACCTATACCGTAAGCGACAAGGCAGGCAATCAAGGCACGGCCCAGCGCACGGTCAGCGTGCAGGGCGGCCCCGGTTCCAATCCTTCCAACCCGCGCCCCGGTAATGGCGGCGTGGGCACGGGTGGTGGAACCGGCGGTGGCACCGGCGGAGGAACGGGAGGCGGCGTGGGGGGCGGCATCAACGGCGGCATGGACGATGAGGACTACGCCGAGGAGAAAGCCGCCACCCCGAACGCAGCAGCACCGGCCAAGCCACTGGATGCGCGCGCCAAGGCGGCAGCAGCAAAGGCAGCCGCAGAGGCCCCCAAGACCGGCTCGCTGCAAATGCGCCCCGGCGTACACGCGGGCAGCGAACCCGGCAGCAGCATTTCTATTCCCACCGCGCCCGGCAGCGCAGCCACCCCTGCCACGCTCCCCGTGGGCAGTGGCGGCATACCCAAGGGCGAATCCCGCGAAGCCGCCACCCTGCGTGGCGATGCGGGGGCGGGCAGTGAAACCGAGGATGCCAAGCTTTCTGAAGAGTGGCCCCAGTTGGCCGCTGCCGATCCCGCAGCGCTTACCGCCGTGGGGCTAGACAGCCCAAGCGACGCCGCCCCCGGCGCGCAATTGGGCGCGAAAAATAGCTCGGCGGGCCTGCTTGTCGCGGCAGCCGTGGGCGCGCTTTGCCTTGTGGCCGTGGGTGGCGCCTTCGCCGCGCGCAACGTCTACGGGGGCCGTCGCCGCCGCCCTTCGCCGCCGCAATAAACCCAATCTTTCCCGTTGCTGATAACTGCCAAGTCGCCGTTAATTGACGAAAAACGCGATTGACGCTAAACTTATCAGTGCAGGTAGCCATGCCTTATTGGGGCGGCGTGGAACTGATTGGAGGGGGCTACCCCATGTTTGTGCGTTTCATGCGCGCCGCAGCTTTCGGCGCGGCGCTTCTCGTTTCACTTTCTGCATTTGCGGAAACCGTCACAGTGAACACACTCGTGGACAACCTCGACGGGGCGCAGACCAGCATCGCCGACCTTATCGCTACGCCAGGAGTAGACGGGGTGATCGCGTTGCGTGAGGCCATGATAGCCGCACAGAACGATCCCGGCCCGGACGACATCAAGTTCAGCGTCAGTGGCACCATCTTCCCCAGCGCGGTCTATGGCAACCTGCCTTCCCTGACTACCGGGGGCACCACTATCGACGGCGGCGGGCAGATCACGCTTGATGGCCAGCTGCTTGTGTCCGGCGGTTTTGGCCTTACCCTGAACTCGGCAGACAACGTTGTGCGCGGGCTGAAGTTCATCCGTTTCAACCAGCATGGCGTGCGCATCACGGGCGCCTTCGCCACGGGGAACCTGGTCGAGGGATGCACCATCGGTGAAACTGGCTTTGGCAACGGACGGGGCGTGTTCATCCAGGCGGAGGCTTCCAACAACACCATTGGCGGCAGCGCAATAACAAGCCGCAATGTGATATCCAGCAACTCGTTCAGCGGCATTGAGATCACGGCGGACTGTGACTCGAACGCCGTGGTTGGAAACTACATTGGCGTGAACGCCGCAGGCACGGCGGCGCTCGGCAACCTTGGCCACGGGGTGTTGATCAACGGGGCAACAAACAACACAGTCGGCCCGGGCAACGTAATTTCGGGAAACTCGCTGGCCGGGGTGCGCATCAGCAACTTCAACGCCAGTGGCAACAGCGTTTATGGCAACTATATCGGCGTGAACGCGGCGGGCGACGCGGCGATTCCGAATGCCGGCACGGGCGTGAGCGTGGCAAGCGCGCCCAGCACGAACGTGGGCGGCATCTTGGCCGGGCGGCGCAACATCATTTCGGGCAACACTTCGGGCGGCATCTCCATCTCCGGCACGGAGGCGGAAACTTGCTTTGTGCGGGGCAACTACATTGGCACCAACGCGGCAGGCACGGCGGCAATTGGCAATGGCGGCGCAGGTGTATTCATCAGCGACGGAGTGGAAGGCTGCGTGATTGGCGGCGCTTCGGCCACAGCGCGCAACGTGATATGCGGCAGCGCAAGCGCCGCCGTGCGTATTGATGATGGCAAGGACACCATCGTACGGGGCAATTATCTGGGCGTAAACGTGACGGGCGACGCGGCACTGGCCAACGGGCGGGGCGTGCTGATACAGGAATCCTCTACCGGCACGATTGTCGGGGGCACAAACGTCGGCGCGGGCAACGTGATATCCGGCAACACGTTTACAGGCGTGTATATTGGCGGCACGGGCGCGGACAACAAGGTTGAGGGAAATTACATTGGCGTGAACGCAGCGGGCGACGCGGCGATTCCCAACGGCGCGCAGGGTGTGATAGTGATCCCGGACGTGACCAACACCACCATTGGCAGCACGGGCAACGGACGCAACATCATTTCCGGCAACACGGGCGCGGGCATTGCGCTGGACGTGAATGCGGCTGGCGTGAGCATCATCAACAACTACATTGGCCTGGACGCGACGGGCAAAGCAGACCTGGGCAACGGTTTCTACGGCATCGACATCGTGTCGGCGAACTCGAACATCCTTATTGGCGGCGTGCCGGGCGAGGGCAACGTGATATCCGGGAACGCGGCCAACGGCGTCAACACTTCCGCGCTGAACGGCGGCAACTTTTACGGCAACTACATCGGCACCAATGCCGAGGGCACGGAGGCGATTCCGAACGATGGGGTGGGCCTCAGCTTTGAGGACAACTGCACCAATATACAGATTGGCGATGGCACCGCCGATCAGCGCAACGTAATCTCGGGCAACCTGGAAAGCGGCATTCGTTTCTATTCGGGCGGCAGCGGGTTTACCAGCATCCTTGGGAACTACATTGGCACCAACGCCGCAGGCGACGCGGCGATTGGCAATGGGTTGTATGGCGTGGACGTGGGCACCTCGAACAACGTGGTGAACATAGGCGGCGTGGACACGGGCAACCTGGTATCCGGCAACCTGCAAGGGGGGCTGAACGTCACGGGCGTGAACGTGGCGGTGAAGTCCAATATCATCGGGCTTAACGCCGCAGGCACGGCAGCCGTGCCCAATGGCGAATTCGGCGTGGCGGCCAACCGCGCCAATAGCGGCTTTACCATAGGCGGCGCAGTTGATGGCGATGAGAATGTGATCAGCGGCAACAACGGCCCGGGCGTGTACCTCTTCGGCAATGGTGGCACGGGCGGCGTGCGCTTGCGCAAGAACAGCATTTCGGCCAACTCCGGCGCAGGCATAGAGCGCAGCATTAGCGCCGACGCCGGACCCGACGTGCCCGAGTTCGAGGTTGGCGCGGGCACCCTTATCCTTACCAATGCCACCGCCTCGACCTTTGTTGAAATCTACGTGGACGATGAGGACGAGGGTGAAATCTTCGTCACGAGTTTCCTGGGCTCAGGCGGACCGATTGCGGTATCCAATGCCCTGCTGGCCCCCTATGCCGGGCGCAACATGACTGCCACTGCCACCACCATAAGCGCTGGCACATCGCTTTTCAGCTCCCCCATAACCCTGGGCGCGCCCGTCATTTCCGAGCAGCCCATCAGCAGGCAAGTGGTCGAGGGCCGCGCCTTCTCGCTGTCGGTCGATGTCGTGTCGGCCTTGCCGCTCAACTATCTCTGGAAGTTCGACGATGGTTCTGGATTTGTTGATCTGCTCGATGGCCAGGGCGGCGTGACCGGTGCGACCAGCGCCACGTTGAACGTGGCCTCGGCAACGCTCGGCTCAGACGGGGTCTACGTCTGCGTGGTCAGCAATGCGGAAGATACCCTGAGCAGCGAGGAAGCGTCCATCACGGTGGTTTCCGAATCCAACGGCGACCTTGTGGTCAACACATTGGACGATGTTTTGGACGCACCGGACTTCACATCCGTTGCCGACCTGATTGCTGAACCCGGCGCAGACGGGCGCATCTCCCTGCGCGAGGCGATTGCCGCAGCCAACAACCATGTAGGCCCCAGCGAGATCAGCTTCAGTGTGTCGGGTGCCATCTCGTTGTCCGAAGAACTGCCGCTGATGGGTAACGACGGAAGCGACAATGGCGATGGCGAGATTTCGATATTTGGATCGGGAATCACATTGAGCTCCGGCTCGGGCGGTAGCGCCCTGCGGATAACCTCTCCCGACAACATCATCGACGGTTTCATCATGGGGGGATTTTCAAGCAGCGTCGTCGTCCTTTCGGGATCAGATGCGACGGGCAACCACATCCGCGCGTGCAAGATAGGCACCGACGGCGTGAACTCCCTGTTCAACAGCTCCATCGCCATCGAAATATCCCAGGGTGCAAACAACAATTCGGTGGGCGTGGTTTCACCGCAAGAGAAAGGCGGCGTGAATCCTGCCTATCGCAACGTGATCACGGACAACGGTGGCAGCGCCATTTATATCGGTGGGGCAGGCACAAACAACAACGTGGTGGCGGGCAACTATTTAGGCGTGCGCGAGGACGGGATCACCGGCGCGTTCAATGGCATCTGCATTGCAGTAAACGACGGCGCGGACAACAACATAATTGGCGGCTCGCAACTGGATGGCACGGGGAACGTGATTGCGGGCAGTGGCATAGGCTTGCGGATTGAAGGCGCAACGACAACGGGAACCGTAGTGCGCGGCAACATCATCGGCTTAGGTGCCGATGGAAGTACGCAAACGTTCATGAGCACTGGTGTGGATATAGATAGCGGCGCTAGCGGCACGCTGCTGGGCGGCGAGACGGAGGGCCAGGGCAACATTATTTCCGGCATCAGCGCCTACGCCGTGACCTTGGGCACCAGCGTAATGAACACGGTGATAGCGGGCAACATCATTGGCCTTGCCGCAGACGGCGCCACGGCCGCCCCCAATCAGGGCGGCATCTCGCTTAGCCTCATAGGCAATGGCAATGAAATCGGCGTGCCGGGTGCGGGCAACATCATTTCTGGCAACGAAGGCGCGGGCATCTTGTTGAACGGCCTCATCTCGTCCTCGAACCGAATCCGGGCCAACATCATCGGCCTTGCCGCAGACGGCGCGACGGTCGTGCCCAATGGTGGCGATGGCATGACGCTCGCTGCAGCGAGCGACATTCAAGTGGGCGGCGCGGCAGCCGGCGAGGGCAACATCATCGCGGGCAACAGCAGCTCGGGCATTTCTCTAACTACCGTGTCCGATTCGAAGATTGAGGGCAACCTTATCGGTGTGAACGCCGCAGGCTTGGCCAAACCCAACTCCGGGTCCGGCGTTTACTTCCTGGGCACCAGCACGAGCAACATCATCGGTGGTACAACGGCCGTGCAGGCCAACGTGATTGCGGGCAACGAGGACTCCGGGGTCTACATGGAAGGTTCCGGCGCCACAACCAACCGCATCTTGGGCAACTACATCGGCGTGTTGGCAGACGGTGACACTGCGCGCGGCAACGGCGGCGCGGGCGTGACCATAGACGGCGCAGCGAGTAACGACGTGGGCGGCTCGGCCACGGGCGAAGGCAACGTGATTGGTGCGAACCTTCAATACGGCGTCCACATAACGGGTGGCTCTGCCAGCAACCGTGTGCAGGGCAACATCATTGGGCGCGACGCCGACACGGGCGTGGGTGCGGGCAACCAACAGGCGGGCGTGCTGATCGACACAGCTTCAACCCAGACACTCGTGGGCGTGGCGCGCTCCGAAAACTGCGCCTTCACCCCCGCTTCACCCCCCAGCGTGCCCGGAATCAACATCATCTCGTTAAACGTGGGCAGTGGCGTGGTGGTCAGCGGTGCCAGCACCAGCAACAACCGCATCCGCGTGAACCGCATCTTCGACAATGTGGACGAGGCCATCACGCTGGTGAACGGCGCGAATGGCGGCGTGGCTGCGCCGGTTGTCACCGTGTTGGATTCTCCCACGCCGGGACTTGACCTCATTCGCATCAATGGCCTGCCCAATTCCGTGGTGGATGTGTATGCCGACGATGAGATCCAGGGGGAAATTTACCTGGCCACCTGCACCATTCAGCCTACGGGTTCCGTTTTCTTTACAACAGACGTGCCCGAGTTTGAGGGGCTATACGCGTTCACCGCCGTGACCACCACCACGAGCGGCAACTCTTCCCCCTTCGGCACAGCAGGCACCCTTATTCCCGACAACACGCCCCCCGTGGTGGACGTGAGCGCGCTGGGTGTGTTGACGCACGAATGCGGCACCAGCTTTGAACCTCCCGGTGCAAGCATCAGCGACAACTCCGGTGAGATTGAAACCATCGGCGTCGAGCTGGGCAGCTTCAACCCCGACTCCGTGGGTACCTACACGGTCACGTACTTCGCCGAAGACCCGAGCGGCAACCGCACGGAAGCGGAAGTGGAAGTTGAGGTAGAAGACACCACCGAGCCGGAGCTGATCCTGAATGGAGGCGCGCTTATCGCGTGGCCCTGCTTCACGGAGTATGTGGACCCCGGCGTCACGGTTACCGACCTCTGCGTAGACGTGAACGACATCGAGGTCATCATCAACGATGCAGCCGTGGACACTACCCAGCCCGGCGTGTATGAAGTATCCATTTCCGCCGACGATGGTGCGAACGTGGTAGTGACAACCCGCTCGGTTGTGGTGGACGCGGTGGACTGCACCGACGTGTATGTCTCCCCCGTGGGCAGCAACGAATCCGGCGACGGCACCGAGCTGGCCCCGTGGCGCACCATCACCTTTGCGATGACGCAGGTGGAACCCTTTGCCGAGATTGCTCCGGTTACGGTCCATGCCATCGCGGGCGACTACCTGGAAACCGTGACAATGACCGCCAACGTTCGCCTGCTCGGTGAAGGACAGGGCGTCACCAACATCCTGCCCACCATCGGCCAGTTGTCCACCTCGCCGTCCGTGGCCCTGCGTGCGGCGGATAACAGCACCATCGAGTCGCTCACCATCGAGCTGCCCTTCGAGGCCCCCAACACCCGCATGATCTCGATTGTGGACGTGAACGCCACCGTGCGCGACGTGGAACTGTTTGGGCGGCAAGTGCCCGATTCCATCGGCGTGTTCGTGCGCGGCGTCGCCTCGTCCGACACCCTGGTGAAAGACTGCCGCATCCGCTCGGTGGGCATCGGCCTGGACATCGCCTTCTCGGCGGCGCGATTCGCGTTCAACGATTTCGAGAACATCAACGGCGAGGCCGCCATAAAGATTTCCGAATCCTCCGGCGCAACCCCCATCGTGGGCGACCTGGCCGACCTCGTCACCTCCGGCTCGAACACCTTCACCAACGTGTCCGCCGATTTCCTCAAGAGCGACAACCCCGCTGCCACCAGCGCGCAGGCCAACTCGTGGGAGAATCTGGACAGCGAGGTTGAGATTGAGAGCCTTGTGGACGGCGTGGCAGACGTTGCCCAGCCGCTCTTCACCTTCGAAGATGACAAGGGCATCCTCACTGCCACCGTGTTTGCCACCGTGCTCGACGACGCCACGAGCGAACCCGTGAGCGACGTGAACCTGACACTGGTGCCCACGAAGGCGGTGCTGCCGGAGAGCGGGGAGGACGGCGTGTACACCGCCACCATCGCCCCCGGTCGTTACACCTTCCGCGCGCGCAAGAGCGGGTTCGACGAGCAGGTGGAACTCTTCGACGTGGACCCCGGCGTCAACAGCGTGACCATTCGACTGGGCGCGGCCCCCGGCGAGGGCGAGGGCGAAGACCCCGTGCCCTTCATCCACACCGGCGATACCACGGGCGATGGCGAGTTCAACCTTTCGGAGCTGCTCCGCGTGGTGCAGCTTTACAACGCGGGCGTGTTCTCCTGCGGCACGGGCGAAGACGGCTTCCAGGTTGGCCAAGCGGGCGGCCAGACCTGCCAGTCCCACGGCGCGGACTATTCCGGTGGCACGCCCAACTGGAGGCTCACCCTGACCGAGCTGCTGCGCATCGTGCAGTTCTTCAACCTGCAAGGCTACTATCGTTGCCAGACCGCATCGGAAGACGGCTACTGCCCCGGCTCGCCCTAAGGCACACTAGCCCCTGGCCATAACAAGACCATCATCATGCGGGGCCCTGCCCCGCATGGTGTCTATACGGAAGACCCCATGCGCCAACGCTTGTTCAATGAAATCCTCATGGCGCGCAGCCGCGTGTATGCCGCCGCTGCACCCACGCCGCTCGAGCGCATCGACCTGCCGGTGAACGCCGAGGTCTTCCTTAAGCGGGAAGACCTGTCCCCCATCCACGCCTACAAGTGGCGCGGGGCCTACAACCGCATGGCCGCACTCTCCCGGCAAGAGCGCGAGCAGGGCGTGGTCTGCGCCTCGGCGGGCAACCATGCGCAGGGCGTTGCGCTGGCCGCGGCCAAGCTGAACATCCACGCACGCATCTACATGCCCGTGTCCACCCCGCGCATGAAGCAACTGGCCGTGGCCAAGCACGGCGGCGCAAACGCCGAGGTGGTGCTGGTGGGCGATTCCTATTCCGACGCGGCAGAGGAAGCCTACCGAGATCAGCAGGCATCGGGCCGGGTGTTTGTGCATCCGTATGACGACTTCGAGACCATGGGCGGGCAGGGCACGCTGGCGGACGAGGTGGTCATGTCGGGCCAAGGGCCGTTTGATCTGGCCTACGTGCAGATCGGCGGCGGCGGCATGGCGGCTGCCGTGGCCTGCTGGCTGAAGGCCTATTACCCCGACATCCGCGTGGTGGGTGTGGAAGGCGTGAACCAGGCCTCGATGAAGGCGGGCATCGCCGCAGGCAAGCCCGTGGCCCTGGACTATGTGGACGTGTTCTGCGATG
>JBIKMR010000124.1:0-12103 GCA_044359155.1 Candidatus Hydrogenedentales bacterium
TCTGACAGGCGCACGCGGTCGCCTTGTTTCACTCCAGAATCTCCCGAATCTGCCCGAGCATTTCGCGCACGGTGTCCAACTGGATGCCGCGGTCTACGCTGGTGCTTAGCTGGTGGCCATACGCCTGCATGTTGCGCTCGGACAGCTCTCGCAGATGATCCAGCGCAGCAATTGCCATGTGCGCCGTGGCGATGTCTCGCGCCGTGATCTTCTGGCCGCGCCGCTCTGTGAGTTCCACCAGGCGCATGTGTGTGGTGTCCAGGGCGCTCATGCTTTGCGCCCCTTCAGCTTGCGACAAGCGGCCACCAGGCGCTCGACCAGCTCGAGCCGAGGCGAGTTCTCGCCGTGCCGCAGCCGGTAGATCGTTTTGATGTTGACGCCTGCCTCGGCGGCCAGCGCTTTCGCGTCAACCTGCCGCAGCAGCTCTGAGAGTTGTTCACGGGTAATCATGTGGCGGATTGTGGCATGGATGTCTATCGCTGAACAGACATTTATGTCCATTCGGTTTTGTCGGGATTGTTGAAAGCATTGGACATCGGTGTCCAGTGAGCGCAGAATTCATTCCATCGCAACACGCAACCGGAGACGCAACATGCAAGTCCTCATCACCCGCCACGACAAGATCAACGACAGCCACCTGATTGAACTGACCTGCGGCAATCAGTCGGCGCACATCTGGATCGCTCCTTGGTACGTGCAAGTGTGCAACCAGAACGCATCGCACAAAGTGTGGCGCGGCATGGGCAAGCGTTTCAACAACCTGCAAGCCGCACTGACGAACTACAAGTCGGCCGCCATGCGCTCCATGATCGAAGCCGCCGCAGCGGCCATCTGAAGCCACCATGCAACCCCTCCGCCCCATCGACTACACCTTCGCCGCCGCCTTCGGCATCACCCTCGGCTGCCTGATCGCGGCCTTCATCTAAACCACAGGAGCCCACAGACCATGCAATACACCACCTACGGCCCCGGCGACAGCGCCACCTGGGGGCCGTGCACCGACCCGCGCGACCCGCGCTGGGATGGCGACCGAGAGCCCAGCGACAGCCACCGCGCCGATGCGGCCGACGAACTGCTGGCCGACGCCTGGACCACCAGCGACTGGCTCAACGCGCATATCACGCAACCCGAGTGCAGCACCACCGATGTGCGCGGTTTCGAGCACCTGGACATGAGCGAGGCCACCGTGGACCAGCTCTGGACGCTGATCCTGACCGGCAACGACGCGCAGTGCCTGCACGCCCGCATGGAGATGAAAGACCGCATCCTGCGCGACAACAAGCGGTGGATTGCCGACCGCGCCCTAGAACTCATGGTCGAAGACACCGAAGACGACCCGTACACCGACGATCCCCACCACTGGTTTTGAAAGGACCGACATCATGGAAATCCAAATGCACAACGTGCGCAGCGTAACGCCGGAGCCGACAGAAGCTCAGGTCATTCCTTCCTCCGGGCGCGTGTTTTTCGTCCGCAAGCTGAAGATCACGGACAGCAAGGGCGTCACCATGACGCTGCGCCTGTTCTCGGACAGCGCCGAGGGGCTGAAGATCGCGGGAGACTCGGAGGTGGCGGCATGAGCGCGAAGCACACACCGGGGCCGTGGCGCCTCACGTTAGAGCCCACCGGGTTGCCAGGCGTCAACGTGTGTTTCTGCATTGACACAGACTATGCCATCAACATCGCAGGAGGCCAGAGCCAAGAGCACCTGGGAGGCGCCAGCGGCGCAATTTTTGAGGAGGAATGCCGCGCCAACGCCCGCCTGATCGCGGCGGCGCCGGAACTGCTGGAGGCGTTGAAGGCCATGCTTTCGCACACGGCAGAATTGGACCCGATGCAGGGCTATCGGCCCGAAGAAGACTTTATCGCCGTGAAACAAGCCAGCGCCGCCATCGCAAAAGCCACCGGAGAACCCGCATGACCACCCTAACCGACACCCAGCGCACCGACGAATGGCACGCTGCCCGCGCCGGCAAGGTCACTGCCAGCCGCTTCAAGGACGTCCTGGCCCGCAACAAACCCACCGCCGCGCAGGCCAAGGCCGGCGAGCTTGGCAACCCGAGCGCCGAGCGCACGCGCTACCTCTGGCAGATCGTGACCGAGCGCCTGACGGGCCAGCCCGTGCAGATGCCCGACGCCGCACCGCTGCGCTGGGGCCGCGAGAACGAAGACGCCGCCCGCGTGGCGTACCAGTTCACCACCTCGGCCAGGATCACCGAGACGGGCTTCGTGGCGCACCCGAAGCTGCCCATCGGCGCGAGCCCTGACGGCCTGGTGACGGACGAGACGGACCCGGATGGCGCGTTCGGCCTGATTGAGATCAAGTGCCCGTGGAGTTCTCAAGTCCACCTCGAAACGTGGCTGAACGGCATGCCCGAGGATCACCAGGCGCAGATTCAAGGCCAGATGTGGCTGACGGGCCGCGAGTGGTGCGATTTCGTGTCGTTCGACCCGCGCATGCCCGCCGACCTGCAGCTCTACGTTGAGCGAGTCAAGGGTAACCCCGAGTTCCAGGCGCGCCTGGAGCGCGAGATCATCGGATTCAGCGCAGAGGCAGACGAGATCGTGGCCAAGCTGCGCGCCAAGGTGTCCTTCTAACCACAGTAATCACAGGAGTTCTGCATGACAACTGCACTCGTTCCCGTCGATCAAGTCGAGCGCATGGCCGTGGCCGTCGCCAAGTCTGGCCTATTCGGCACCAAAACGGCTGACCAGGCTTTGGCCCTGATGCTCATCGCGCAGGCTGAAGGTCTGCACCCGGCCATCGCAGCTCGTGACTACCATGTCATCAACGGCAGGCCCACGCTCAAGGCCGACGCCATGCTGGCCCGCTTCCATTCGGCAGGCGGCAGCGTGCGCTGGGGCGAATACACCGACCGGCGCGTGGTTGGCACGTTCAGCCACCCGCAAGGCGGCAGCGTGGAGGTCGAATGGACGCTGGACATGGCCACGGCTGCCGGCCTGACCAAGAACCCGACATGGAAGTCCTACCCGCGCCAGATGCTCCGCGCCCGCTGCATTTCGGAAGGCATCCGCACAGTGTTTCCAGGCGTGGTGGTCGGCACCTACACGCCCGAGGAGGCCGAAGACATGGGCTCCGCGTCGCCCGCGCCGGCACGCGACATGGGGCCGGTGGTCGAGGTCGCAGACTTCGGCAGCATCATGCGCCAGATCGACGCCGCGCAGACCATTGACGCGCTGAACGATCTGCGGCCCGCAATCCGCACGCTGGACCGTGACGCCCGCACCGAGGCCATGGACGCGGCCCAGGTTCGTGCCGGTCAGATCCGCGCAGCGCAGGCGCCTGTTGATACGCTGGAGGCCGCAGATGAGCCAATCTGAGCAGCAGGCGCCCGAGCGCCTTTTCAGCGTGGTCCCCGCCGGCGACCGCTGGCTTGTCGTGCGCCGCTTGGCTGGCCTGGACGGGTCGGCCGCAGTGGTGGCCGATTGCCTGACGCGCAGCAGCGCGGAGCGCGTGACCGAGGACTTGAACGCGAGGGAAGCCGCATGACCCCGCGCCAAGCCGAAACCCTGGCCATCGTCCGCGAGCGCCAGCCGGTTGCCATGGCCGATGTCGCGTACCGCCTCGGATGCGAAGCCGCCACGGCCAAAACCTACCTACACCAGCTCCACCAGGCCGGCCTGATCGTGCCGTCCAGCAGCAACCGCTGGGCACGCTGGCGCATCGCACCGCCGCCACCGCCGCCCGAGCCTGACTCGGTAGCCCTGCAACGTGCCATCGAGCAAGCGTCCAGCATCTGGCATTACGCGCGCCGCATTGCCGCCATTTCAGGAGTCCACCAATGATCCGCATCCCCAACCCCTTCCGCACCCCGAGCCCCGAGGAGTTGATCGCTCGCGAGTTGGACCAGGCCAGGCGTGGCCTGCTGGAAGCGCAGACCGGGCGCGACTACGCCAACGCGATGGTGTTCTACCATGAGACGCGGATCCACCGGCTGCGAGCGCAGTTGGAGATGGCGGGGGAGGGGCAATGACAGACCGCGAATTGCTTGAGGCCGCTGCGAAGGCGGCGGGGATTGAGTTTGGATGGATTCATGACACGCCACGAATCCGCGCTGAAATGGGCTGGACTCCTTGGAACCCCCTCACCGACGACGGCGATGCGCTGCGGTTGGCGGTGAAGTTGGGGTTTACGGTCGGCCCGCACCTTGGTGCAACTTACGCGGGGGTCGCCCCGTGCCCTGACGACTTTGAAGACGGCAAGCTCCCGATCCGAATCGCACAGATGCACAACGGCGACCCCCTCGCCGCCACCCGCCGCGCCATCGTCAGGGCTGCGGCTGAGATTGGAAGGAGCATGACATGACAACCCTACGCGAAGCCGCCCAGCAGGCGCTTGAAGCTCTGGAAGAACTGAACGGGTGGCAGTCGCTGGCGCCGCCCGTGGCATCCCAAGCCGGAAGACAGGCCGCCATCAACCTCCGCGCCGCGCTGGAGCAGCCGGAGCAGGAGCCGGTGGCGTGGATGGACCCGAACAGCGGCGAAGTGTGCAGAGCCCATTGGCTTGAGTCTCACGCCCCGGAGCGCGATGTTGATCGCTTTTCTTGCCCCCTCTACACCCACCCACCCCGCCGCGAGTGGCGCTCGTTGAGCGAGGAGGAAATACAGAGCGTGATCCAACTGGAAAGAGAGAAGCGTTTTCAGCGGAGGCCACCGCTGCCGCTGTCGATGACGGAACTCTCTCATGCTATCGAGGCCGCTTTAAGGAGCAAGAACTATGAGTGACCTACGAACCGCCGCCCAGCAGGCGCTGGAGGCGTTGGAGACTGTATTCATGCCGCACCATCCAGCGGTAATCGCCCTCAAGGCTGCGCTGGAGCAGCCGGAGCAGACCTGTAACTGTCGGTGGGTTGGCGATGTCCAGACGCAGCAATGCACTCTGCATGAAGCGCACGTTGATGCGATCCACGAATGGGCCGAGCGGGCTAAGGCGGCAGAAGCAAAACTGGCCGCGCTGGAGCAGCCGGAGCAGGAGGAATACACGCTGGTGGCGTGGTTCAACGGAAAGCCGGTGTATTCCGCACCACCCCGCTGCTCCAACTGCGCGAGCCTGCACGCCCTGAACGGGGAACTGCTGGAGGCGTTGCGCTTGATTGAGCGCCTTACCCGCGAGGCCGATGGCATTGCCATCAACGTCCGCGACATGCTGGGCGGCATTGCCCGCGCCGCCATCGCACGGGCGGAGGGGAAGGTATGACCACCATTCACTTCTGGAGCCCTATGCACGGGGCTTATGTCTACGCCACGGTGCCGGTTGAGGTGGCGTTTCGACTGGCGGGGTTGACATGACCCGCGACGACATCATCCGCGCAAGGGGGCAGGCATGAGCATCGTCACCCACGTCGCCGTCTTCTTTGCCCGCAATCCCGAAGAAGAGCTGACAACCCACGACGTCGGCATCAAGTGGGACATGAAGCCCAACAACGTAGCCGCCTCGCTGAAGTACGCTGAGCAATCAGGCTGGGTCACCCGCACCAAGCGCGCCGACCCGACAGCGAGAACCAAGTTCCGGTGGATTTACTCTGCTGGCCCGTTGCTTTTTAAGGAGATTGGAAGATGAAACACCCACGCATCCCCCACGGCTGCGACCAGCAAGGACGATACCCCGAAGCCGCCGAGCCCTGCACCGAGCTGGGCCAGGATGACCCCGACTTTTACGGAGCCAAGTTCTGGGAGGGCGAGGTCATCGCAGCACTCTGCGTTGCCAGTGCAATCGTGGCCGGCCTTGGCGTTCTGGTGATGATCTTTGCGCCCTAGTACGACCACACCGTCGGCGCGGCCCGCAGATCGAGGTGGATGAACCGCTTCGAGCCCTTCTGCTGCACCCCGATGCCGGCGAACCCGAGGTGCATGGCCAGGCGCAGCAGTTCGTGCGCGTCTGCGCCCTGCACGCCCACATCGCAGGCCAGGCCCGTGGAGTGCATACCAGGCGTGGCCTTGGCCTTCTCGATGGGATTATCAGGACAGCGATAACCTGACGTAATCGTCATGGGCCGCTTGTAGACATCCCGCAGCGCCTGAAGCCGGCCCATGAACTCGGGCTTCATTTCCTGCTTGCCGCAGTGCCGGCAGCGGAACTCGGCCTCGGTGAAGTTGGGGTAGTCGGACCAGTTCACTTGCGCATTGCCCCGGCAACGCTGGGGGCGATCTTCTCGACGCTGCGGCCGACGACATAGCCGCCAAGGCCGAACTCGACAATCGACCAGAGCTTGAGGTATTCAGCCTCGGAGAGATTTGGCGCAGCCCAGCCGAACCACCTCGCCACGATAAGGCCAGCGAAGGTCAGCATCACCACCGGGCGCCAGCTTGACGCCAGCCAGTTATCCGATGCAGCCTCTGCCTTGACGATGGAAGCCGCAGCCTGCTCCAGTTCGGTCTGCTTGGCCAGCAGGGCCAGCATCATCTCAGACTCAGCCTTGGCCTTCGCCTCGGGGTCTGGGAATAGGTTACCTGCCACGCGTGACAGGATGGGCGCTAGGGCCGGGATGAGTGCTTGCAGCATGGTTACTTCCCGATCAGTTTGGTGCCGTACTGCAGCAGCGCAAACAGCGTGACGGCCAGACCCCAGACGCCGATGCCACGGTTGACCCACATCTCCAGGCGCCGGTCCAGCTTCTGCGTGTAGGACTCGCTGGCCGCCACGCGCTGCTCAACGCGCCCGATGCGCTCGCCCTGGTTGGAAAGCCTTTCCTCCACCAGCACAAGCCGGGTGACGGCCTCGGTGAGCCTGTCTACCTTGGACTCAAGGCGCTTGAAGTCATCGTCCGTCATCGTTCAGCCTCGCGTGCTTGGAGTTCCATCGGATTATTCCGATAGCCGTGTCGGATTGTGTACCAGATATAGGTCGCGTAGAACCGCACCACGCCCATGCGCTGCGCCTGTTGCCAGTGCGCCTGCTCATGCCTGACGAGCGCTGTCTCGTTGATGCGCTCGGCCAGGATGAAGATGCCGAAGGGCGGCAGCGTGATGCCGCCGTAGCCGAAGGTTCGCAGGAACCAGCGGATGATGTGGGGCGCGGGGCGTGGGGTCATTGAATCTTCACCACGCTCAAGATACTTTCGTTTGCGTTCAGTGACTGGTTGGTCCCTTGGTTTTGCAGCACCTGCAGTTCTACGGTGTCGCCAGTTGCCAGCGCCAATGAAACGGCGGCAGTAGTCGTGATAGGGTTTCCAGCACCAATTTGCGGAGCGTATGTGCCAACTATGTTGAAACCACCTGCGGCAATTCTGCTTACAGCGTATGTGCCAGCGGTTGCCCAGCCAGCAAAAGATACTTGTCCAGATATTTGATACACTCCAGGCTGGCGAATTTTGACCTTGTATGTAGCCGAATCCCACTCTAGGTTTGCGTCGTCGCCCTGCAACACGTTGCTGAATTGAATTGTCTGGAATGAGTAAGCGGCGATTGATTGCGCTGTAGTTTGACGCAGCAGTATTGCTGCGTTGGATTGGTTATTGTGCTTAAAACCGCCCGTTATTGGCTGAATGTTCGATTGAGTCCCCGCATCAAAGACATAGACCCCATTCCAATTAGAATCCAGCGCGCCAGTTCTTAGGCAGTTTGTGGAATTGTCGATCCAGAGTACGCCAATCAGAGACGCCGACCCATTCACACCGTCGTCGTATGTCGCAGGCGCACCGGCAACCTCGAAATAGCACCCGTGAAATGCAATGCCATCGCCTTGGTTTATCCTCACCACGGGATAGATATAGCAGTTCGCCTTAGTGAACCCGAACACATTGGCGGCAGCGCTCTTAAACACTGGAGTGAACGTACCGTCCCAGTTGGTGTCGAACTTTGTGCCGTGAAACACATTTGAAACGGGGCGAGCGCCAGAGACATTACCATCAACGTACAAACCGCCCCAAGTACCAGCAAACTGGCCTGCCCTGAAAGAGTTGGCAAGAATGGACTTGTTGGAAAGCAGCGCGTAAATAAAAAGACCCCATCGAACACTAGCTTCAGTGGCAGTGCCAACATCCGTGATCGTAACCATCACATTGTCAAAATCACCCCACAGCGTTTCATATTGAGCGCCAGTTTGAGATGGAACTAGAAACAAACCGTCACCAGTCGTTTTACGAAGACTTGCAATCTCGACGTTTTTCATGCGCGGGTACAAATGCCCGACCACCGACACCACAGAGCGAATCGCATTGGTGTTTGTGTTGTAGATTGAAATATCGCGCAGCCCAGAATGTCCAGAATTTTCGGCAAAGGCAAAACAATCGTTACCCACCGCGCCATTGATCATTAGCGCAGTTCCTTTGCCAGCGCCAGAAAGGAACCCCGGAAGCCAAGCCGTACCATCGCCCTGCAACGTGATTCCGCTCGGCAGCGTCAATTTTCCCGACAAGTAATACTTGCCACCCGGAACATAGACGCAGCTGATGCCAGTTGATACGGCAGCAGCAAGAGCGGCGTTAAACGCGGCAAGGTTGTCTGTACCGCTGGGGGATGCTCCAGCCACAAATGCGCCGTCAGCCACCGCGCCAAAGTCCAACACGCTCACCACATCCCGCATTTTGCTCTGCGCCGTGCGCGTGACTGCGCCAGTGCCGGCTTGCAAAAAGGTTATGTCGGCAGATGTGATGATGTTCCCGTAACGCTCCCCCGCCGCAGGCGCCGAATACACCACGCTGCCGTTCTTGTTCTGCACCTGGATCGAGTAATCCGAATTGACGTACAGCCTGGCCGGCGTGCCCGCATTGACAGGATACCCGTTCAGCGTGCGCACAGGCTGGGCCGCAGTCACGGTCAGCGCCGCGTCCCAATAGGCCGCGATCGGGTTCGTGATCGGGTTCTGGTTCGCCGTGCCGATCCAGATGTAGCCGTTTTCCAGCGGCTGGCCGTCCGTGTCGGTGAATGTGGGAAACGGGGGCTGGATGCTGAGGGCGGGCATGAGGGCTCCTGGGGTCAGTCTGCGTTGGCGCCTTGCAGCGCCTCGGATTGTGTTTGGATGACAGACATCAGCCGCTTGGCAAGCGCGGCTTGTTCTGCGCTGCCGGGTGCTGTGCGGCCAAGCTGAATCATCAGATTGCGCACTGGTGCGGACTCATACAAGCGTGCCGTGGCTCCGATGCCACCAGCCGCCGCGATGGTCGCGCCCATCGTGCCCAGCATCTCGGCCAGCACGCCGCCAGCCACGAAGGGCACGGCCTCTTGGCCCGTTGCGGTGGCAACGCCAGCCTCGCCGGCCCTGCGCGTGAGCGTCAGGGCGCGAGAAAGGCCTTCGACCTGTTTCAGATCGTCGCCACGGAAGAACACGCCAATCTGCGGCTTCAGCCGCTTGATCTCAGCGTTGAACTTCTCGGGGCTGAACATGCGAGTTCCGTCCTCGAGCTGGTAGTAGGCTTTTTCGGCGGCGCGCGACAAGATGGCCGTTCTGGCGTTTGCTTGGCCTGCTGGCGTCAGGCTCTTGTAAAGCTGGCCCACCTCGCTCGGCTTCTTGCTGAACAGCAGACGGTCCACCACTTCTGGCGTGACATCACCAGAGCGCAGAACAGACTTCAGCGCGTTCATGTCAAGCTCGCCGGCCAGGTCAGACAGTCGCTTGTCTGCCAGTTTCCATTTCGTCACATCCCGGCGCTGGCCGGTGGCCGTGATGAAAGCCTCCATGTCTTGCTTGAGGGGGCCGTAGACGCTGGACAGCGCCTTTTCACCGGCAGTACGAATTGACGCCAGTTCAGGCGCAGAGAATGCCTCGCCGATCTGCTTGCGCAAGGTCTCGACGTTGCTAAGTCCTTGGTTCTGAAGACTTGCCTTCCAGTCTTGCAGCACGTTGATGATCGGCGTGTATTGCTCAGACCGAAGGCCTTGCAGCTCTGCTACTTTGGCATCAATCGCCTGTGTGGCTGATGGCACCGGCACTGGGCCAGCCGCATCCAGCCTGTCGATCACCTCGTTCTTCAGGCTTGAATACTTGTTGAGGTCTGCCGCCCGCTTGTTGGCCAGATCGCGCATGACGTCATCGCTGACGTTCGCCACATCCTCGGCGCCATACTGCCGCAGCAGATCGCGCGTGGCTTCAATCCTGGCCCGCTGCTGGGCCGCCCGTGTCGGCCCTGTGCCGACCAGTGGGATGCGCTCACCGACGCGCTGCGCGGCCTTGCCCATGAATGTCTCTGGCGGCATCACATCAGACGTCAGCACGGGAATTCCGCGCTGGGTGGCCTCTTCCACCGTACCAGCGACGCGAGGCATAGGGGTGCGCCGTGGCACTGCGGCAGCGCCGGCTACGCCTCCCACCAAACTAGCTCCGATCTGCCCGAGAGGCCCAGCCCCTGCTTCCTGCGCCGCCTGGCCTGCGAGGCCTGCGCCTGCGCCACCAGCAACTTGGGTGGCCGGTTGAGTTGCCAGCATGCGGCCCACTTCACGCGTCACAGGGGATGCCTGGCCCGCCAGGGTTTGAACTGTGCGTCCCAGCGCGGCCATGCCTCCAGCGCCCGCAGCGCCTGCGGATGTGGCCTGAACGATGCGCTCCGCCTCGGTCTTCGGTTGCGCTACGCCGATGCGCGTCAGAAGGTCTTCCATGGCCTGCGTCGGCATCGTGTACTTGGTGCCCAGCATCCGGTTGACGGTGCCCACGATGGGATCGCCCACCATGCCGGCAATCGTAGCGGCACCAGCCCCCGCCAGGGCTCCAGGGATGGCACCAACGCCAGCCAATGGGGCGCCCATCGCAGCGCCCAATGCAGCACCAGCCGCAGGAAGCGCTAGGCCGCGCGTGACGGCCCCGCCTAGGCCCGTAACCGTTGTCTCTGGGGCCTTGGGCTCCACAGCCTGCGCACCACCAGCTGCACGAATCTGAGCGACACGCGCCTTCAGTTCTGGAGCATCCGGCGCAACATCGTCGGGGATGTTCTGGATCGTGATGCCGTCTTTGGTGGTGATGGAGTACGGCATGTTAGAAGTCCACCGTCACGTTGCGCTGACCAGCAGCAGGTTGTGCTGCACCCCGTGGCGGCACGGCGGCAGGTTGGTTCGGTGCCGATGGGGTACTGATCCCAAACACGTTTTCGGGGTTGAGGGCATAGTTCTTCACTACCACGCCCAAGTCCTTTTTCTCCTGATCGGCCTTCTTCTGCGCCGCATCAAGATACTGTTTTGCCAGCGTGACGTATTCCTGACGCTGCTTTGAGTCCAGAGAAAATATCTGTCCGCTTTGCAGCTTCTGAGCCTGGTTCGCCAAGCGATCAAACAACCCAGCGGTGTCCCGTGCAGTGGCGAATTCCGTCTCGCGTACCACAGAGCCGGGGTCCAGCATCTTCATGAACCCCGTGATCAGGGCAATGTCGCCAGGGCCAGTTTTTGCGCCTGCCGATGCCTGGATGTTGGAAAAAGTTCCGCTCAAATCACTGAAGACCTTGCTACGCGCCTGCCATTCCCTGCGGATTTTCTCCTCTTGGTCAAACTTCTTTTGAGGGTCAACGCCACCAGACGCCTTCAACGCCTCAAGCTGCAATGCCGCCGTTGCGGTTTCAACGCCCAGCTTTCTGGTTTGCGCGATAGCCGAGTTCGTTTGCGCTCGCGTCAACCCCAAATCTGCGGCTTTCTTTTGCAGGTCGGCCAAGACGTTTTGTTCTGCAAACTTGGCATCAACCTTCGCCTTGTCGGCTTGCGCCCTTGCAAGCGCAGCGTCTGCTGCTGCTCGTTCTGGGGCATTTGTTGCCGTGGCCTGAGCCGTAATTGCGTCTGCAACTGCCTTGTCTGATTTTGCTCTGGCCTCTATCAGGGCCGGGCCAAACATTTCAGACTGCCTGCGCTGCTCCGCGACCCTCCCCACAGACTCGACCACCTTATCACCACCAGGCAGGCCGGCCAGCATCACGCCTATGGTGCTCTGCGCCGACTTCGGGTCAATCTTCGCCAGTTGCGCCCAGGTTTCGTATGCCCTGGCCTGCTCCTCGCGGCCCGAATTGCGCTCGGCTTGGGCGCGTTGCTCAAGCAAACTGACGCCAACGTCAGGGCTGCCAACCTGAAACGCTGACAGCACCTGAGCGCCGAACCGCAGATCGTTGCCCTGCTGCTCTTTGGACAGCTCGCCCCATGACTTCAGAACCGCTTCGGCTTGATCCTTCGG
>JBIKMR010000373.1:0-3387 GCA_044359155.1 Candidatus Hydrogenedentales bacterium
CGGAGATATCGTCGGGGGCAAGGTCTGCCCAGCCGCCGATGAAGCCATTGGTCTCGAAGTCATCCACCTGGAAATAGGCCGGGAACATGGTGGGGGTGGCGCCGATGCGGCGCTGTTCCCCATCTGCCCCGGTAAGGCCAAGCACTTCGCTTTCGATTACGCCCAAGGGTTCGTCTACGCCGGCGATGTTGAGCTCGCGCAGGTTGTTGAGTGGGTTGAGGCCCAAGCCAAGGAACAGGCCCGTGAGGGCGGCGGTGGTTGCCTCGAGCTCTACCAATGCATCGCTGGGGGTGAGGCTGCGATGAACGCCGGCATTGATGGTGATGTCTGCGTCGATAATGGTACCCGCCGGAATGATCACGGTTTGGCCGCGAATAGGGATCACGGTTTCGTCCAGGGTGTAGGTGGTAAAGGTAATGCCGACCAGGTCTTCGGTCACGTCATCCACGGTATCGGGTTCTTGCCCTTCTTCCACCACGTCGTCTGGCCCGACTTGCAGGCTGATTGTATTGAGGAAATCAGGCTCTGCCGTTCCATTGAATATGTCTTCGGATTCTCGGATGTTTCCGAATGCCACGTAGGAAGTGGGTACGTCTTCCCAGACTTGCAGTCCGGCGCGCACGTCGAGCAGTTCGCTGGTGGAGAAGCCCCGGGGGCCGCTCTCTACGAAGAGTTCAAGCCCTTCACCGGGGCCAACGCTGCCGTCCCCGTTGGTATCGAACTCGGCGAGTGGAAAGCGACGAAAGCGCAGGGTGTCGAAACTGTCGAACCCGCCTGCGGGCAGGAACGCGTAGGCTGCGGGCGAGAACCCGAGCGACATTCCTGCCAGCATCGCACCCAACGCCAGCTTGGCTATCTTCCTTTGCACGGAAACACTCCTCTCTGGTGCGCGGCGACGGGGTTTGCGCCCGCCGCCGCCCAGCTTGATCTTATCCGTTTACCCGGCGCCGCATGGTCATGCCCATTAGCACGCCTGCCACCGCCAGCACGAGGACAACATCGGCCCAGCCGCTGCCGCCCTTGTCTGCGCCGGGGGCGCAGGAGAATATGCTGGCCTTTGAGCGGCCAATGTCGTTCTTGTAGTCGAAGCCCTGAAGCAGCACGTCTTGCTGGTTCGTGCTCAGGTCGCGCACGGTTACCGAGAGCGGCCCGGTGTTCGGCAGGCCACCGGCGGGGAAGCCCACCGTGAGACTGGTGCCATCGGGCGAGGCGCTCAACACCGGCATACGGGTGTCGCCGAAGAGCACGTAGGCATTTTCGAGCGAAGGGAAATTCAGGCCGGTGATAGTTACCGGGAAGGATTCTGAATCACCCGTGTTCGGCGTAAGCCCAGTAATCTGCGGGGCAAGCGTGCCCGTTCCCGACCGTATGCGGAACAGGTCAGAACGCGATGCTTCTTCATTGTTTGCGGGGTTGCGCACAATGACGACCACGGGTTCCGTGGGCGTGCCCTCGACCACCTCGATGGCGATGCTTATGGCGGTTTCGGTGGATTGCAGCACGGTCACTTCATAGCCGCTCAACACCACGGCGGGGTTGGTGCCGAAGCCGCGACCGTTGATGACGACCGTGAATGGCTGGTCGGGCAGGGTCTGCGACGGCAGCACGGTTTCGCTGGCGCCTTCAATCACGACGCTGCGCGGCGAAACGGAACGTGCGGCAGCCGTGATCACACCGGTGCGCTTTTTGCGGTTCGAGTGCGAGCGGATCCAGTCGAAGCCGCTGTTGTCTTCCTTCTGGCCCGCACGGAACGAATCCATGAAGTAATTGATCTGCGGTTCCTTAAAGAACGACACATAGCCAATGCCGCGCTTTGCCCAGGGGAATTCGCGGAACTTTGCGAAGTCGTTGCGGGCTTCGCTCTCGATACCGGCGAAGGTGTCGGGGTCGGGTTCCGTGGGCGTAATAGGGCCATAGCCCACGATGCCAATGCGGAAGTTGTCGCCCTCGCTCATGCGTTCCGACGCGCGCACGACCACGAAGAAGTCGGGGCCGAACTCGGGGTCGGACGTGAGCGTGCCGAGCGTGTCGTATATCCACTGGCGGTGGCGTGTTTGCTGGGCAATCGGCATGGGCACGTTGTCGGTTCCGGGGGTAGAGAAGGTGAACTGCACCTGCGGCGCTTCACCGGTCTGGCCCACCAGGCGCGGCGAGATGTCGAGCGTGACCGGGATGTCGATGTTCACGTCGAAGATGCCGTTGCGGTTGCGCGGGTCATTGTCGTTATCGCGATACAACGCCACGCCGCTGAGTTCCTGGTCTATCTTCAGGGGCAGCAGGTCGGTGGTCAGGTTGAAGTTCGCGTCGGTACCTTCGTTGTAGAACTCGAGCGTGAGCGTTTCCAGGAAGGTGGGGTTGGTGACAATGCGCCACGCGCCATCCCTCGGGGTGCCGGATTCGAGCGTGAGGGTGTCTGCGGTATTGCTGACAATACGGTAGGCCTCGTAGTTCTCGTCCACAAGGAAGTCGCGTGCAAAGCGGTTGGCTGCCCATGCGCGGCCCGGCACCTGGAAGGACTTGTCGTCCGGCACGCCGGTGCTTCCGGAATCCAGCGTTCCCACGGCGCGACCTTCGTTGGTCGATGCGTCGATACCGAAGGGAGCCGTGGCGGCGCCGCCAATGACCAGACGACCGTTCTGGTCGGTCAGGTCGCTAAGGGTGGTGGGCACGGCAACAGTCAGCATGTCGTGGCCATAGAAGTCCTGCACCGGGTCTTCATCCGGGTTGGACTTGATGAACGCCGTGGGGCTGGTATTGAACTGCGGGAAGAACTGGATGCCCGCCTGACGCTGGCCCTGCTCGCGCTCGGGAAGGCTGGCCGGAATAACGGCGCGAATCTTCTCGAAGCGGCTGGCCGTGGTCGAGGTGCGGACGGTGATAAACAGGTCGTCGCCGGGCTGGGTTACCAGCGGGTCGAGAACCTTTTCACCATTCGACGCCTTGACCGACGTGAAGGGCATTTCAGACTTCGGAAGCAGGGGCGGTGTGACTTGTTCGCCTGCCTTGTCGGTGAATCCACTGCCACAGAAGTTGAGGCTGAAGATGGTGCCGAAGCCGAAGGTGGGGTCGTCCCTGCGGGGCACGGGCCAAAGGGTCGCCGGGGTCATGTCAAGCACCCAAGCGCGGTCGAGATCGTCCACCACGCCGTCGCCGTCCATGTCGTCGGGGTTCCCATCGCCGTTGATATCGACGAGCTCAGGCGACGAGGGCCATTGCAGGGTCTGTAGGCGCACGATGCTGTCGAAGTTCAAGCCGCTGGTCAGGCCCTCGGCATATTGGCGGAAGATTTCGGTGTCGGTGAACACACCATCCGCATCGGCATCTTCCCACAGCAACACGCCGGAAAGCGTGTTCGCGCCTTGGGGATCGAGCGGGTAAAGGTCAGAC
>JBIKMR010000374.1:0-3379 GCA_044359155.1 Candidatus Hydrogenedentales bacterium
TCTAAGGCTGAGCCGCTTTATCACCCCATGCGCCCAAGGGCGCGCTCTCAACGCAAGGTGCGTCGCAAAGTGGTGCGCGCGCTGTTCAAGGCCGTGTTCACCGTTGGGCTAGTGTGCGGTGTGGCCTATGCCCTCTCTGGCTACTTCACCAACTCGCCGCGCTTTGCGCTGCAGAAGGTGCAGATATCCGGGCTGCGTGCATTGACCGAGGACGACATCGTGCATCAGGCGGGGTTGAACACTGCGCTGAATACGCTGTTGCTTGACCCGCATACGATTGAACAGAAGGTCGCTTCGCTTCCTTACGTGAGCGAATGCGCGGTGCGGCGTGAATTCCCTAGCAGGGTATTTATCGACATCACGGAGCGGATGCCCTCGGCCATCTTCCTCTATGAAAACCATTCCTTTGAAATTGACCGCGAGGGCCGGCTGCTGCGCGAGCTGGACCCGCTGGCCCCGCTCTATCTGCCGCTGCTATCGAGCGACGAAGTGAAGGCGCTGCCCGCCGAGGGCGAACAGTTGGCATTGCCCGGCGTGTTGAAAGCCCTTGAGCTGATTGACGTGTACTACAGCACCTCGCTAAAGGACCGCTTCAAGCTCTCCGAG
Source organism: Candidatus Hydrogenedentales bacterium (assembly GCA_044359155.1). GTDB lineage: Bacteria > Hydrogenedentota > Hydrogenedentia > Hydrogenedentales > JAEUWI01 > WGMK01. Next base: position 607 of record JBIKMR010000374.1, read on the forward strand.
ATAGCCGTGCAGGATCCCAACACCATCCTGATGTTTGCCGATGACGCCCCCTACGAATTGCGCTGGGGGCGCGAAGATTCCTTTACGCAGGCCCAGCGGCTGGAGGCCTTGATGGCTACCCACACCGAGGCGCTGCCCTGCGCCGAATACCTGGACCTGCGCTTTGGGGCCGATCTGGTGTGCAAGTAGGCGTTCGGCAGGCGTTGCTAGAACGTGCTGTAATTGAGGTGGTAGGATGGACAACCATCCGCGCCGATCCCGCGCGCGGGCTTCTTAGGAGTTACTCTCGATGAGCAGAGGCATTGACGACTTTGAATCCTTTGATCAAAACGCCGTCATCAAGGTGTGCGGCGTGGGCGGCGGCGGCGGTAACGCGGTGCAGCGCATGATCGACGCCCACCTAGCCGACGTGGACTTCGTTGTCGTGAACACCGACGCGCAGGCCCTGCGGAAATCCACCGCCCCCTTGCGCTTGCAGTTGGGCGTGGCGATTGCCGGAGGTCTTGGCGCAGGCGCGGACCCCACCAAGGGCCGCGAGGCCGCACAGGAAGACCGCGAGCGCATTGCGGAGGTGGTGCGCGGCGCAGACATGATCTTCCTGACCACGGGCCTGGGCGGCGGCACGGGCACGGGCGCTAGCCCGGTGGTGGCAGAAGAAGCCAAGAAGGCGGGCGCGCTGACGGTGGCCATCGTCACGCTACCCTTCAGCTTTGAAGGCCCCGAGCGCATGGAGAATGCCCTGCGCGGGCTGGCCGAGCTTGAGCAATATGTGGACACCCTCATCGTGGTTCCGAACGACCGCGTGGCGGCGCTCTGCCAGAACAACAACATGCCCATGCTCAACGCCTTTAAGCAGGCGGACGAAGTATTGGACAACGGTGTGCGTGCCATTTCGGAATTGATCACCGTGACCGGCCTGATCAACGTGGACTTCGCGGACGTGCGTACCATTATGCAGAAGAAGGGGCGCGCGCTGATGGGCATTGGCGTGGCCGAGGGCGACGACCGCGCCGTGCGTGCGGCTGAGGAAGCCATCGTGTGCCCACTGCTTGAACAGTCCACCATTCACGGGGCGCGTGGTGTTATCGTGAACGTGAAGGGTGGTTGCGACATTGGAATGCGCGAGATGGAGCAGGCGGTGCGCACGGTCAAGAACGCCGCGCACCCAGATGCGAACATCATCTTTGGCGCGGTGGTAGACGACAACGAGCGCGCCGAGTTGCAGGTGACCGTGATTGCCGCAGGGTTCGAGCCTTCGGCGCAGGCAGTGGTGGCAGACTTCATTTCCGGGCGCAGCACCGCTGCTTCGCGTGAGTCACTGATGCCCGAGATCAACACCTTTCCCGAACCCGAGCTGGAACGGCCGGAACCCGTGGCGGCCAGCACCCCCTCGTGGGGAAGTGGCTCCCCCTTTGATTCGGCAGAGGCGGAACAGACGACGCTGCCGTTGTCGAACCCAAGCGAGCGCGATACCCCCAAGGTGGACATGGGCATTCCCACATGGCTGCGCAACCGTCGCGGCAGGAGAGACGCGTGAGCGGTGAAGACTATCGCGGCCACTTCCTGAAGCTGTTGCAGAAGGCCGTCCAAGCCGATGCTTCCGACCTACACCTCAAGACCGGCAGCGTTCCCTATTTTCGCGTGGACGGCAGCATTCTCCCCCAAGAGGGCGATGTGCTTGGTCGCGAGACGATGGAGGGCTTCGCCCGCGTTGTCACCAATGAAGAACAATACAAGCAACTGATGAAGCGCGGCGAGGTGGACTTGGCTTTTCACGAGAAGGGTCTTGGGCGCTTTCGCGTGAACGCATTCCGCCAGCGCGGCACCCTCTCCTTTGTGATGCGACGCATCAAGTCCAAGATTCCCAGCTTTGACCAGTTGGATCTGCCGCACAGCGTGTTGCGCTTTGCCGAGTTGCAGCGCGGCATGTGTCTGGTTACCGGCACCACCGGCAGCGGCAAGTCCACCACGCTGGCCAGCATCGTGGACTATATCAACCAGAACCGTCGCTGCCATATCGTTACGATTGAAGACCCGATTGAGTACGTTCACCCGGACAAGCTGGCCGTGGTGAACCAGCGCGAGATCAACATCGACACCATGGACTTTGCCAGCGCGCTGAAGGCGGTGATGCGGCAGGACCCGGACGTGATTCTGGTCGGCGAAATGCGTGACGTGGAGACCTTTGGTGCGGCCATCAGCGCGGCGGAGACAGGCCACCTGGTATTCAGCACGCTACACACCACCAACGTGATGCAGACGGTGGACCGCATCATCGACCTGTTCCCCAGCAACCAGCACGACCAGGTGCGCTCTGCACTGGCCACGCAGTTGAAGGCCATCATGTGTATGCGACTGCTGCCGCGCGCGGGTGGCTTGGGCCGCGTGCCCACGTGCGAAGTCATGTTCATGAACTCGGCGATCAAAGTGCTCATCAAGGAGAACCGGATCGCGCAGATTCCCATGGCGATTCAGCAAGGCGCCGAGGCAGGGATGCAGTCCTTCAACGACAGCCTGCATGGCCTTATCAAGCGCGGCCTGATTGCCGAGGCCGTGGGCATGGAAGCGTCGGACAACGCCGAGGAACTGAAGATGATGTTGCAAGGCATCAACCTCAGCTCGCGCCGTGGCGGCATCCTGCGCTAATCCCTGCCTTGTCGGCATCGACGCCTACACCCGCCAAATGGCGGCTATGATCGCCCTGCGATTTGAACCCGAATAGCCTCCCTTGAAAATCGGTTGTTTCTGCCAGACTTTCATCACAGCATCTCTC
>JBIKMR010000375.1:0-3376 GCA_044359155.1 Candidatus Hydrogenedentales bacterium
GCGGCCCTCGGCCTCGGCCTTAGAGGCGCGCTCCTGCGACAGCACGGCGAAGCCGTCCACGTCTTCGCGCGAGTAGCCCTCAAGCGTGGCGATAAGGTCCGCGCTCACGCCCTGCGGCACAAAGTCGATGGCCATGCTCACCTTCGGGTCCAGCGCCATGGGGCCGCCATCGGAACCCATCGCCACGCGCGACATGCTTTCGATGCCGCCCGCCACCACCAGGTGTTCCCACCCCGAGCGCACCTTCATCGCCGCGTTGTTCACCGTCTCCAAGCCCGAAGCGCAGAAGCGGTTGATCTGCATCCCCGCAATGTCGTTGTCCCAGCCCGCATAGAGCGCCGCCGTCTTGGCGATGTTCGCCCCTTGGTCGCCCACGGGCGTAACGCAGCCCAGCACCACGTCGTCAATCTGCGACGTGTCAAAGTCGTTGCGGTCTTGCAGCGCGTGCATCAACCCGGCCAGCAATTCGACGGGCGCCACTTCATAGAGCGACCCCGCGCTCTTCTTGCCCCGCCCACGCGGCGTGCGGATTGCGTCAAACACATATGCTTCAGCCATGACAAAGCCCTCCAAAGTTCCGGCCCACGGAACCATTACCTAACGGTCGTTAAGCCATACACGATACAGGAACAAACGCGGGCTGGCAAGTAGGTTGTGGGGAACGATAGACCTGCCCTGCGGCAGGGTCACCGTCCCCGGTGACCTCTTGGCTACGGAGCCTTGGGCTTCGACTCGAAGAGGCCACTGAGGACATCGTCCCTACCACAAGCCCCGAAAATAAAAACGCCCCGGCCTTCATTCGTGAAGGCGGGGCGTTTGCGTGTGGAATTACAGGATGCCGACTTCCCGCAGGCCCGCGATACCGGAGCGGACTTCTTCGGCGGACTTGTGGAGCGAGGTCTTGTCGGAATCGGAGATTTCGAGTTCGAGAATCTTCTCCACGCCGTCCTTGCCCAACACGCAGGGCACGCCCATGTAGATGTCGTCCAATCCATACTGCCCGGTCATCAGCGCGGCGCAGGGAAGCAGCTGCTTCTCGTCGCGCAGGATGGACTGCGCCATGCGCACGGCGCTGGCGGCGGGGGCGTAATACGCACTGCCCGTCTTGAGCAGCGCCACAATCTCGCCACCGCCCTTGCGGGTGCGCTCGACGATCGCGTCGATGCGATCCTGCGGCAGCAGCTTGGTGATGGGAATGCCCGACACCGTGGTGTAATGCGGCAGCGGAACCATGTCGTCGCCATGCGAACCCAGCACCATGGTGTCCACGCTCTTCATGCTCACGCCCAGTTCCATCGCCACGAAGGAGCGCATACGCGAACTGTCGAGGCAACCCGCCATGCCGATGACGCGCTCCGCCGGGAAGCCCAGCTTCTGGAACGCGAGGTACACCATCACGTCCAGCGGGTTGGTAATCACAATCACGGTCGCGTTCGGCGCGTACTTGGCGATGTTTTCAGAGATCGTGCTGATGATGTTGCCATTGGTCTGCAACAGATCAAGGCGCGTCATCCCCGGCTTGCGCGGCAAGCCCGCCGACACGATGCACAGGTCCGCGCCCTCGATGTCCTTGTAGTCATTCGTGCCAATGCACTGGCTGCTGTACCCGCGAATCGGGCCCGCCTCCGTCAGGTCCAGCGCCTTGCCCTGCGGCACGCCCTCGACAATGTCGAACAACACGACATCGCCCAGCTCCGCCTCCAAACAATACTGCGCAGCCGAGGCGCCCACGTTGCCCGCGCCAATCGACGCAATCTTGAACTTCTTGCCCGTGCTCATGGTGATAACCTTTCCTGAACGGCGGCCCAAACTGACCGGTAAATATGGGGGAAGCTGGGAAGTATACCCCGCGTTTGCGGAGAGTTAAAGTCCCTCCTTGGTCTCTGGGAATACGATGGTCACATGGTGGGTTTCGCTCAAGGATGGATTGAACAAGGAGAACGACGATGAGCGATGCCTCTGCCGAACCGATGTTACTGAGTTCCTACATGATGGGTGATCTGATGCTGGCGAACCGTGTGATTATGGCACCGATGACGCGGGGGCGGGCGGGGGTGGAACGGGTGCCGAATACGTTGATGGCGGAGTATTACCTGCAGCGGGCGACGGCGGGGCTAATCATCACGGAGGCCACGACAATATCGCCGCAAGCGAATGGCTGGGTGGATTCGCCCGGCATCTACACGGACGAGCAGCAGGCGGGCTGGGTGCCTGTTGTGGATGCATTGCACGCGGAGGGCTGCCCGGTGTTTTTGCAGTTGTGGCACATGGGCCGCGCGTCGCACAGCAGCTTTCACGACGGTGCCCTGCCGGTAGCCCCTTCGGCGATATTGTTGCAGGGGGACCTGATCCACACCCCGTTTGGCAAGATGCCGTATGAAACGCCGCGCGCGCTGGAGACGAGGGAGATTCCCGGCATCGTCGAGGAATACCGGCAGGCCGCAGCCCGCGCGCACGCGGCGGGCTTTGACGGCGTCGAGATTCACGGGGCCAACGGCTACCTGATTGACCAGTTCCTCCAGAGCAAGACCAACCACCGCGCGGATGCCTACGGCGGCAGCGTCGAGAACCGGTATCGCTTTCTCAAGGAAGTGGTGGAAGCCGTGCTCACGGTCTACCCCGCGCACCGTGTGGGAGTGCGGCTTGCACCCAATGGGGCGTTCAACGACATGGGCGCGCCCGATTTCCGCGAGACCTTCCTGTATGTGGTGCAGCAACTGGACGGCTACAACCTGGGCTACCTGCACCTGATGGACGGGCTGGCCTTCGGGTTCCACAAGCAGGGCGAGCCGATGAAGCTGGCGGAATTCCGCACGGTGTACAACGGCACGCTAATGGGCAACTGCGGCTACAAGCAGTCCACGGCGGAGGCAGCGCTCGATTCAGGCGATGCCGACCTGATTGCCTTCGGTCGCCCTTTCATCACCAACCCTGATTTGGTGGCGCGCTTCGCGCACGGCTGGCCGCTGAATCCCCCGGCGGATCCCAAGGTATGGTCCGCGCCCAACGCGGAAGGATACACGGACTACCCAGCCTATGCCTCGGCGTAAGGCAGCTTAAGCAAAGCGCTCCGCCAGCAGACGCTGGTAGGTCTTGATTACCTCAGCGGCTTGCGTCTGCGGGTTGAATCGAGTGCGCGCATCCAATGCGGCCTTGGCGGAAAGCGTGGCGCGCAGGTCGGGCTCGGCGGCCCATGCCTTCAGCACTTCCGCCAGCGCGGGGGCGGAGCCGTCGAACACCGCGCCGGTTACTCCGTCGCGAACGATCTCGCGCAACATGCCCCGGTCGGCCACGGCCATGGGCGTGCCGATGGCCAGCAGTTCGCGCACGGCGCGGCAGGTGCCGTCGGAACCGGGCACAAGGAACACGCCCGCGT
>JBIKMR010000125.1:0-11937 GCA_044359155.1 Candidatus Hydrogenedentales bacterium
AGCGCCGAAGGAATTGCGACATTCAACGGCTCGGGGTCCTGGAAGTCGCCAATGCCGTCCTCGTCGAGGTCCCAGGGGAATGCGGCTTCGGGATCAAAGCCGGGGAACTGGAGACGCGGCACCGTGGGCGCGGGCCCAGCGATGGAACTCTCATTCAGTAGCACGCCCAAGCGATTGCCAGGGAAGCTGGCGCCCTCGTCGAAGAAAGCCGGGCCGCCGGGATACAGGAAGAACTTGGTACGCGAGGGAAGCCCGCCCGCCGCAGGCAGAAAGTACTCGTCGTTATCCACGCGCATCTCGAACAGGAACTCGGGCTGGCGGGTGCCGCTGCCAAAGGCCGCCACGAAATTACCCAGGTTGCTCACAGTGATCTTCAACAGGTTACCGAAGGAACCGTAGAGCAGGTCGTTGGTGTTCTCGGTGCGCATACGGTAGATGCCATCGCCCTCGGGCAACAGGCGCCAAGTCGAGGAGAATTCATCGCCCGCAATCAGCAGGCCGCCGGGCGCAAGCTCAACGCGCGTCTCTGCCTGGGCCAACGCGGCAACCGCCGCAGGGGATATATCGGCAGGAGGAGTGGCAAGGAAACGCATACGGAAGCTGGTCACGTCGCGCGGCACATAGTCGGCGCGCACGTAGATTTCCGCGCGGGTGCGGTCCGCCGGGTCGGCGGCGTTCGGGTCTTGCACAATGCCCGAACTCACCAGCGACACTTGCCCCGCCAGCACATCGCCTGGCGCAAACACGCCGTCCTCTTCAAACGAGCCGCTGATCGTTTCGGTGTCGTTGACTTCGTAGGTCACCTGAATGTTGTAATCGCCACCCACCTGCGAGGGGGTCACGTAGGTCATCGTCACCTGGTTGGACAACTCGTCCCACACCGTGCCGAGTGGGTCTCGGAAAGACAGCGTCACGTCTTCGGGACGTATCACCACGTTGCCGCCATCAAGGCTGGGCAGTGCTGAGACCGATATGGTCGCCGTGCCCGTGTCGGGCTGCGTGCTAACGCTCAACTGCGCCACCACCGGCGTGCCCGCAGTGAGGCCGGTGGGGTCAAGATCGATCAGGTTGATCGACTGCCCGCCCGCAATCACGTTGTCGGATGCGGGAGAGACGTTGTCAATGAAGCCACCGTCCTCGATAACCGAGACGATATAGTCGAGGCTGGTGCGGCTGGCATTGTCCACGCTGAAGCGCGCGAAATTGTTGCTGGTGCCGGGCAACTGGTTCAGCTCGATGCCGGACTGGTTGGCCAGCAGACCCGCCAGGTTTCGCACGTTGGGCGCACGATACAGGTGGCCGCCAGATTCCTGCGCAAGCACCAGCATGTCACCTGCGCCGCTCTGCGAGCCGGCACTGTAGAGTAGCGGATACAGGCGCACGCGGTTATCGTCTGCCGCCTGCGATATGTCGCTCTCCGTCGCTAGCGATGCATTGTCCACGCCGTCGGTGATGAACACTATTGCGCGTATGTCCGCCTCGTCAAAGGGCAGCGTGTCGTTCGCGTCTTCCGCCGCCAAAGATTCTATCGCATCGTCCAGTGCGTCCCGGATCGTGGTCACGCCGAACAGCGACTCTGGCAGCGTGAACGCATCCAATGCGCTGAGCAGGGATTGGCGATCCGTGCTGAACGGATGAATCAAACGGTTACGCTGCTGGCGGTCGTTGTGGTACATCAGCTGGAGGTTGTAGCCCTCGGGCAAATCTTTGATGAACGCGCGCGCTGCTTCTTTCACCTGCGCCACGGCCTCACCCGGTTCCAGCGGATCATTCGGGTCGTCGGTGCCCGCGTTGTACAGGCTGCCCGTGTAGTCGAGCATCAGCACCAGGTTGGTCTTCAATCCCTCGGGACCCTCCACAAAGAAGTTGGTCTCGTTCAGGTCCACAGGAAAATCGTCTTCGGATATGTTGAAGGTCAGCTTGTCGAGCACGCCGGGCTTGGACGCAGGAATGACCGCGCCAATGCTGTCGCGCAGTAGGAATACAAAGCGCATCAGGAAGGGCGGACGGCTGCGGTTGATGGCACCCTCGATGACCAGCGGCGCGCGCTCGATGCGAACCTGCACCGTCCGCTTCTCCACCGGGTCCAGCACCGTGGTGAAATCTTCGTTCACCGCCTCGATGGTTATCGTGCGGAATTCCACGTCCTGCTTCAGGTTGGCGCGGTCCACGGTCACAGTAATCGGCACGCCGTCCATGCGGAAGCTGGCGCCGGGATACACGAAATCGTCGCCCTCGGTCTGCACCGCAGCCTGCAAGGGCTCGACGCTGGCGAGTACCGGGTTCTCGACACCCTGATCTTCGTGCGTGATGCGGAAGAACAAGCGCGAGCCGCGCGGCCCCACGTTCGCAATCCAGAATTCCTGCTGCACCGTCTCGCGCCCGAAATCGAGCAGGTCAAGGTCCACAATCTGCGGGTTGCCCTGGCTGTCGTCCGGCGGTTCAGACACTGCAATCTCTGGCAGCGTCAGCAGTTCAATGATAATCGGCACAAGGATGAAGCCATCGCCCGAGCGCAGGATGAGTTCGTAGTTGCCCGCGCCGGATAGCACCGAGGCAGGATCAACCGTGTTGCTCACGCTCACGCTCACTTCGCTGTTGCCCAGCGCGGGCGCGCTGCCCGTTGCAGGCGCAATGGCTATGGGCGCGGCAGTCGAGGTGCTCAAGCGGTTCGAGGCCTCGAGCGTCCAGCTTACCGCGCTGCCGGTCGAATTAAGAATGCGCAAGGTCGATGCCACCTGCTCGGTGGTCTCGCCCTCGGCGGGAGGTTCGTTATTGAAGAACAACCGAATTTCCTGCGGCTCGACGGTGAGCGAACTCAACACGCTGCCAAACTTAATCCGCACCACCGAATTACCGGCAGCCGATTGCACCAGCAAGCCGAAGTCCGTGCGCCCTGCATCCCAGCGCACATTAACCAGCGTGGTGCCTTGTGCTGCCGTGGTGCCCGGGTTTGGCTCCACCACCACGTCATCAGGAAGCGGGGTTATTTGGGTAGGGTCCGATGCGTCTGCGAGGAATCCCACGCTCCAGGCGGCGATGTCGTTGCCGCTGTTGGTCAGCGTGAATGATGCCGTGGTGGCGGTAGGACCAAGATTGATCTGCGCCGGGCTGGCAGAAAGAGTGGGCGCAACGGTGATGGAAAGCGGCACGATGACCTGGCCGCCGTTTGATACAACCTGCACACCCACGTTTGACGTGGTGCCCACCGGCAGCAACGCGGTATTCGCGCTGAGGGTGAGGGTGGTGAGCACGTTCTGCACGGTGCCAGCGGTGGCCTCGGCGCTAAGCCAGTCCACCTCGGCGGCAATCCACGCGGAGTCTTCATCCGCGCGCGTGACTTCGCTGAGCGTCCACGCCAGCGAACCGCCACCCGAATTCTGGATGCGGATGTTGGCCTGCGATGCGGAGCCGAAGTCCACTGCACCGGGCGACACCACGATCACCGGGGCCGGGCAGCCCGCAAGGGCCGCAGCAAGCAACGTGAGCGCGGCGCACCCAATCAACCGGGATACGTAAAGCTTCATTATCCACCCACCTTAATCAAGCCATCGACCAATAGATGCCAGCCTGCGACGGTGGGCCGCACAATTGCCTGTCGCCGCGCACGACCCCAGCCGCTAGTTCGTCGGCGACTCCACCACTTCGCCAAACACCACGTTTACGCCTGCGGCCTGCAAGGCCTGGAACGCATCCGCGAAGTTCGGCAAGGGGTTGCCGTCGCTGTTCACCGTGGTAACCGTGGGCAACACCGCCACATCCCCCGCCCCCAGACCCCGCGTCGCATTCACATTGGCCGTTAAAGGCGACCAATCAAAGATTTCCATCAGGTCGCCCGCCAACTGAATCTCGTCGAGGTTATCCCAGCCAGCCATTGGCTCGATATTTCGCACGGCATTGTTGGTCAGGTCCACGCGCACCAGGTTGTTCAGGTCCGTCAGCGGGGTGATGGACTGTACCAGGTTGTTGCGCACGTTCAGCACGGTAAGGCCCGTGCAATATTCCAGGCCTTCCAGCGAGACGATGTCTTGCCCATCGGCCTGCAATTCGGTAATCGATGCGAGGGAATCCGCCGTGAGGCAGCCGAAAGGCTGGCCCAGTTCCTGGCGCAGTGCCCGCTCAAGGTTGGAATCCGGAATGAACACCGCGCCAATCAACGGGCAACAGCCGCCCGCCAGCAACGGCACCCCCGACAACAGCAGCGCGGCCACTAGTCTACGAAGCTTTCCGGTTTTCATTCGCGTTACCTCTGTCTGGTCAGCGTCCCGCCCGCGCGGCCCTAGGCCCACACGGTGGAGGATCACACCCTCCCGATATACACGTGCCGCGAGAAGCCTTCCGCAAGGCCTCCCCTCCACGCCGATAGTATGCGTCAGGTCAAGATTACTGTCAACAGTTTTCTTAACCCTAAACACGCCTACACCATGCGCTTACCCGCAGATACCCCAGCCAAAGGCTCAGGGGGTATTGTCGTCTGGGATTCCGAAATTGCACTTCGTGTCGAGGTACTCGACAAAAGGCGTCGCGCCACCAATCGCGCCGATGATTCCCGCCACCAGATCAATCACCACGCAAAGCGTGTCTTGAATCTGATCCGCCGCTTTGGGCGCCCCATGCGTAACCGCTTTCACATGCCGCATCGTTCGCTCCTTCTCTTCCGCCACGCCAGCAAACCCCGGCGCGCACACAAAGAATTCTGTTCAATCTGCTGACCAAGGTGGTCCAATTGTAAACAGTTTACCCCAACGCCCCAACCCTGTCAACCCCCCTCCAACACCGATTTGAACTATACCCCAAAGTTCCTAAATTCGCACGTGGAAATTGGGGAGTACAGGGCATAATCATGGAGGATACCCGCATATGCGAAGAGGCTACGGCGGTCAAGCGAAGGGAGAGAAATATAGAAGGGAGTAGGAAAGCAAGAAGAACAGGAACCTCAATACCCTGCCATTGCTGCGCAGGCAGGAATGACGGGGACTCGGAGGGTATGCTGCGTGCGTTGCTGCGCAGTAGCGCAGCACTCCCACTATTCGATTTAGGAAACGCTGCGGAAATTGTCTCGGGCGGCTTGGGCGAATTCGCTGCACTTGAGTAGGGTGGCGTCGTTCATCAGGCGGGCGAAGTCGTAGGTCACCGTCTTGTTGCGGTAGGTGCGCATCAGGGCTGCGGTGAGGGTTTCCGCAGCCTCGGTCCAGCCGAGGTGGTCGAACATCATCACGCCGCTCAACACGAGGCTGGACGGGTTCACCTTGTCCTGGTTGGCGTACTTCGGCGCGGTGCCGTGGGTGGCCTCGAACATGGCCACGCCAGTCTCGTAATTGATGTTCGCACCGGGGGCAATGCCAATGCCGCCCACCTGCGCGGCAAGCGCGTCGCTCAGGTAGTCGCCGTTCAGGTTGAGCGTGGCGACCACGTCAAAGTCTTCCGGGCGCGTGAGCACTTGCTGAAGCGTGATGTCCGCAATGGCATCCTTCACAAGAATCTTGTCGCCGGGCTTGCCGCCGCAATCTTCCCAGCTTACGGCCACGTCCGAGAATTCATCACGCACCACTTCGTAGCCCCAGTTCATGAAGGCACCCTCGGTGTACTTCATGATGTTGCCCTTGTGTACAAGGGTAACGCTCTTGCGGCCATGCTTCACGGCATAGCGCAGCGCGCTGCGAATCAGGCGCTTCGAGCCCATTTCGGAAACTGGCTTGATGCCGATGCCGCTTTCGGCGCGTATGTCCCAGCCGAAGTTGTCTCGGCAGAAGGCAATGATCTTGTTGGCCTCGACACTGCCCGCGCGGAACTCGAACCCGGCATACACGTCTTCCGTGTTCTCGCGGAAGATGACCATGTCCACAAGCTGCGGATTGCACACGGGCGAGGGCACGCCCTCGAAGTGGCGAATGGGGCGCACGCAGGCAAACAGGTCCAGCTCTTGGCGCAGGCTCACGTTCAGGCTGCGGAAGCCATCGCCAATCGGCGTGGTCAGCGGACCCTTGATAGCCACGTTGAACTCGCGCACGGCATCCAGCGTTTCACCGGGCAGATAGGAGCCACAGATATCATTGGCGCGTTCGCCCGCAAAGATTTCCATCCACGCCACTTCGCGGGTTCCACCGTAGCAGAACTTCACCACCTCGTCGAAGAGAAACTTCGAGGCCTTCCAGATATCGGGGCCGATGCCGTCTCCCTCGATGAAGCCGATGATGGGACGGTTCGGGGTGTCCGGTGTGCCATCCTTGCGAATGGTCACCTTCTCGCCCTCGGGCACCTGGATGTGGCGATAGCCCGCGCCGGTTACAGCCGCCGCCATCAGGCGTTGCCTGCGGGCAGCGATACGGACTGCGCGTTGAGCACGTGTGGCAGGGCGCGTATGCGGCCCAAGGTTTCGGCAGAGGGGGTGGTGTCGAGGTTGAGCACCGTCATGGCGCGGCCTCCTTTTTCTTCGCGGCCAAGCGTCAGGTTGGCGATATTCACGCCGCCTTCGCCCAGCACAACGCATACGTTCCCAATGACCATCGGCTTGTCTTCATTCGTGCAGACCAGCATGTCCCCTTGAGGGGTAGCGTCCACGCGCATTCCATTGATCGAGCAGATGCGCGGCACCTTCCCTTGGAACAGCGTGCCCTTGATGGTCGAGCGGCCTGCGTCCGTCACCACCGTTACGTCAATCTCGAAGGTGTAGTCCGGGCTGTCGGCCCGGCGCTTCTCGGCGCAGGATATGCCGTGGTTCTTCAAGAGCACCGGCGCATTCACCATGTTCACGTTTTCCACCGCGTTGGCAAGGAAGCCTGCAATAATCGCGGTGGTCACGGGATAGGAATCCGTTACGCCCAAGTCGCCTGCGTATTCGATCTCGAGCGCGCTGGGGCGGCCTTCGCTGAACTGGCTCTGGAAGCGGCCCATGCGATCCGCCAAATAAAGCAGCGGCTGCAACTGGCGGCGCGTTTCCGCGTCGAGGCTGGGCACGTTCACCGCGCCCACAATCGCACCAGTCTTGAAGTAGTCGCACATCTGCTTGGCAATGTCCACCGCCACGGTCAGCTGCGCCTCGTCGGTGCTGGCTGCCAGGTGCGGCGTCATCACGATATTGTCCAACCCAATGAATGGATTGTTCTCGAAAGGTTCGGTCGTGTACACGTCGAGCGCCGCGCCCGCAATCACCTTATTACGCAAGGCTTCCGCAAGGTCAGCCTCGTTGATGATTCCACCACGCGCGCAATTCACGATGCGGCAGTTCGGCTTCATGATCTTGAACTGTTCCGCGCCGATCAGGTTGGTGGTCTTCTCGGTCTTCGGCACGTGCACGGTGATAAAGTCCGCGCGCTTGAACAGGTCTTCCAGTTCCACCAGCTCCACGCCCAGGGCGTCCGCCTTGAGGGGGGTCATCAGCGGGTCAAATGCCAGCACCTTCATTTCGAAGGACTTGGCGCGCTTGGCAACTTCTCCACCGATGCGGCCCACACCCACCACGCCGAGCGTCTTGCCGTACAACTCGTTGCCGTTGAAGGCCTTGCGGTCCCAACGGCCCGCTTCCATCGAGGCGTGCGCTTGGGGAATCTGGCGGCACAGCGACATGAGCAACGCCAACGTGTGCTCGCAGGTGGAAATGGTGTTGCCACCGGGTACGTTCATCACCACGATGCCACGGTTCGTGGCGGCGTCCTTGTCGATATTATCCGTGCCCGCGCCAGCGCGGCCAATCACCTTCAGCTTGTCCGCCTTGGCAAGGGCGTCCGCCGTCACCTTCGTGGCGCTCCGCACCACCAGCCCGTCGTAGTCGCCGATGATGGCCGCAAGCTGCTCGCTGGACTGCGGAGGTTTAACGTCCACGTCGACGCCTTGCGCCTGGAAAATTTCCACGCCCTCGGTGCTCAAGTTGTCCAATACCAATACTTTGGCCATGATTACTATCGTTGCTCCTGCATAAGCGGTTGCCCATGCGCACTGCACAGCTACGGCGTGTGCTACCTGAATCGGAATCTGCCAGCCGCAGCATGTTAAGGGCGTGGCGCTGCTCCCCCAAGAGACGCGCCCAGCCTTGTCTTTATTACGCTTGGAGATACTAACAGACGGCTTTTTACCTTGTCAAAGGCATTCCCACGAAATCTTATGCCCTGCCGAGCAGGCAATTGTCCATGATTGACTTATCGCTCTGATTTGATACACTCTATTTCCGTTAACTTAGGGTAGCTTCATTGCAAATCATAGACACTCCAACTTCGGCCATACTTGTAGCACACGCGGATGCGACCTATGGACAGACTCTGGCGAACTTCTTGGAGGGCCGCAACCGGGAAGTGGAACGCTGCCACGATACGGCAGGCGTTCTGCGACGAGTGAGCCGCCGCCCCTTTGATGTCGTGGTGCTGGACCTTTCGCTGGATGATTCCGGCGACGTGGACTTGGTTTCCTTCATTTTGGAACGCTATCCGCTGACGCGCGTGGTGCTGCTGTTCTCCCTGGCCCGCATCGAGCGGGCACTGGACGGCATCCGGCTGGGAGCCTTCTTCTACCTACCCGACGCCACTCCGCCATCGGACGTTGCGCTGGTGGTAGACAAGGCCCTGCGCAACCAGCAGCAGGAAGCCGCCGTGGGCGCGCTCGAGCGCAGCAGCTTTGAGACCTTGGCCGGGCATTCCCCCGCCATGAAGCGGGTGCTGGAACTTATTCACAAGGTTGCCCCAACCGACAGCACGGTGCTGTTGCTGGGCGAAAGCGGCACAGGCAAAGAAGTGATGGCCAACACCGTGCATCGCCTCAGCCGCAGGCGCGACCGCCCCTTTGTTGCCATCAACTGCGCCGCCCTGCCGGAGGCCTTGCTCGAAAGCGAGATGTTCGGCCACGTGAAGGGGGCCTTCACCGGGGCGGACCGCGACAAGATGGGCCTCTTTGAGGAAGCCACGGGCGGCACCATATTGCTGGACGAGATTGGCGACATGTCCCCCGTCACGCAGGCCAAGCTGTTGCGCGTGTTGCAGAGTGGCGAGATTCGCCCGGTGGGAGCTTCCGTTTCGCGGCATGTGGATGTGCGCGTGCTTGCCGCCACCAACGTGGACTTGGTAAAGGCCGTGCAGGAGAACCGCTTCCGCGAAGACCTCTACTTCCGCTTGAATGTGATCCAGATTCGCATCCCCCCGCTTCGCGAGCGCATGGAGACCCTGCCGCAACTGATCGCCCACTTCCTGCGCCGCAGTTCGGAACGCTTCGACAAAGTCGTGACCGGGGTGGACGAGCACGCCCTAAGCCTGCTCCAGCACTACCCCTTCCCAGGCAACGTGCGCGAACTGGAAAGCATCATCGCCCATGCCGTCATCATGGCGGACACCCACATCGTGCGCGCACAAGACCTGCCCGACGTGGTGCGCGATGGCACCGCCCCGCGCTTTGCCATCGCCTTCGACAGCCGCGCCGCCCTAATATCCCTCACCGACATGGAAGACCGACACATCCGCATGGTGCTGGAAAACGTGAACGGCAACCAGACCCAAGCTGCGAAGATACTCGGCATTTCCCGCTCCACCCTCTGGCGCAAGATGGGCGAGTATGGCATCCAGCGGGACGCGGGATAGGATGTGTCGCTAGATCGTGTGGAGCACACGGGCGTGGGTGATATCGTCCCGCGTGATGGTACGAACGGAACAGGATTCGAGCGTTACCACAGCAGCGGTGTGCCCGTCGAGCATCCTAAACTCGACTTCATAGGCCGTACCATCGGCATAAACGTGGACTACCACTCCTACATCACCCGGCTCGAGCCCTTCGGATGGCAGGGCTTCCAGAAGTATGACGCGATCATGTTCGCTCAACATCATGCAAAGTCTCCTCCTCTCCTTCCCCTTTGTGCCCTTCGTGTTTCTTTGTGCCCTTTGTGTTAAATCTTCCTTCCCCACCCCCTACGAATTCAACACAATGAACAACACCAGCGCCAGCTCGATGAGGTAATGCGCCAAGAAGGGTAACAAGAAGTTGCCTCGTTGGTAGGCCCAGAGCGAGGCCGCCATCCCGAAGCCGAACATGGCGAGGGTCTCGGGCCAGGGTTTTACCAGGTGATACGCCGCCTCGGAACTGGCGATCAGCAGCGGCACGACGAGCCAACCCCAGCCATGGCGCGGGAAGAATTTCCCGAGGGCTGCGAGCAGCACATAGCGGTGCAGGAACTCCCACCCCGGCAGCCATGACAGGCACCACAGGTGATAGCCTGCGACGACCAACACCTTCTGCCCCGTGCTTAATCTGGTGGCAGGGCGGTACAGCTCGCTGACTCCGGGGATGTAGGGGATGAGCATCACGGCAACCACGCCGCCAATACCTGCAAGGGCGAGCAATGCCCAGTCGCGCCCGCGCCAGCGGTTCCAGCCCCATGCGCCCCAGTCCATGAAGCGCCAACTGACGAGCACCGGGACGAGGAACCAAATCGTGAGCTTGAAGAGGTCCAGCTGGTTGGTACGTGGCGAGAGGAGGAAGCCGGCCACGGCGCGGTCGAGCGATTCCCCCGGCACCAGTGGCAGCAGATAGGGCGCAAGATGCTTGGGACGCCATGCGAACCAGTCTGCCCAGGCAAAGGGCCACGCCACGCGCAGAGTGGCGAGGGTGTCCGCCGTGAGCACGAAGGCCACATAGGCAATCAGCAGCGCGGCTACCCATTTGCCACCGGGAAACTCGGGCAGCGCGGGCTTTTCGTAGGGGCGCTTATTGGACAAAGCGTTGCCCTTGTGCGGTATCGGGGAAGGGGCAGTGTTCGCGCAGGGTGCATTCCTTGCAGCGCGGCTTGCGCGCGTCGCACACGGCCCGCCCGTGGAACACCATGAAGTGGGAGAAGAGCGTCCACTTGTCGCTCGGCCACACTTTCATCAGGTCCTGCTCGATCTTTACCGGGTCGTCGTTCTTGGTGAAACCCAGCCGGTTGGTCAGGCGGGTGCAGTGGGTGTCCACAATCACGCCTTGCACGCCGAAGCATTCGCCCAGCACCACGTTGGCCGTCTTGCGGCCCACGCCTGCCAGGGTGACCAGGCTCTCCATGTCACGCGGCACCTCGCCGCCATACACATCGATCAACCGTTGGCACGCCGATTGGATGTTGCGTGCCTTGTTCTTGTAGAACCCGCAGGGCTGCACGTCTTTCTCCAGTTCTTCCACTGGCACCGCAACAAAATCTGCCGGGGTCTTGTATTTCTGGAACAGAACCTTGCACACGATGTTCACGCGCGCATCGGTGCACTGCGCCGCGAGCGCCGTCATAAGCAACAATTGAAACGGGGACTTGAAGTCCAGCGTGCAGCGGATATCGGGATACAGCGCACGCAGCTTTTCGTACACGATCAGCGCGCGCTCTTTGTTGGCTTTCAGGTTCAGCGGGATTTTCGCCATGCCATCAAATCCTTGAGGGAGTAGGTGCAAATCACGTCACTTGGTTCCAGTCCGCCTTTGCGGGCAATGCCCACGCCATAGCGGATGTAGGCAATGGCCCCGGTGCGGTGGGCGTCTGGCCCCACGCAGAACTTCACCCCCTTGCGCTTGCCCTTCAACACCAGCCGCCAATCCAGATCGAGGCGCAGGCAGTTGGCGTTGATTTCAAGCGCAGTGTTGTTGGCAAGACACGCGTCGAAGATGCGGTCGAAGTCTAGCGGGAAACCCTTGCGCTGCAACAGCAGCCGCCCCGTGGGGTGGCCGATGATGTCGCAATAGGGATTCTCGATAGCGCGCACCACGCGGGCCGTGGCTTCCGCTTCGGCCATGTCCAGCCGGTTGTGTACGCTGGCTACTATCAGGTCGAAGGACTTGAGCACGTCGTCCTCGTAGTCCAGCGAGCCGTCGCCCAGAATATCGGACTCGATGCCCTTGAGAACCTTGATGCCCTTGACGGTCTTGTTGAGCGCGTCGATCTGTTCATGCTGCCGCACGATGTCGTCGGGCTTCAGCCCGCCCGCGTAGGACGCCGTCTGGCTG
>JBIKMR010000376.1:0-3302 GCA_044359155.1 Candidatus Hydrogenedentales bacterium
GCCGGGAGACGACCCTATCGAGGTGCATGTCTTGTCCGAATGGACCGACCTGCGCGGCCGTACAGCCTCCGCCGAAATCGTCGGCATGTTCTCAGAACGTTAAGGAGAATCTCCATGAAAACGAACTCGGGTTACACCCTGATTGAAATGACCATGTCGGTGGCCTTGATGAGCATCGTTTCGCTGCTCACCTTCGTGGCGCTGCAAAGCACCACCCAGTCCAGCAACCTGAATGGTGCGAAAGAGCAAATCGCCGCCGACCTGCGCCAGACCATGCTCGCCGTTACCGGCGAAGTGCGACAAGCCTACACTGCCCGCACGGTGGACGCAGATCCCCCGATTGCCCCAGCAGAAGCCTTCGCAGTCACCATTATCAACGGCGGCAAGGGCATTCGCTTTTGCGTGCCGGAACCCGTGGACGGCTCGGTGCATCCTGCTCCCTCAGACTCCATCACCATCGAGTTTCAGAACGAAGATGTGCAGGGCGGTGCAAATGCTTTGCTCGATGGCAGCGAGGATACCAATGGCGATGGCGTGCTGACCCGTCGGCTTGTCCGCCGCGTGGGCGCCAGCGTCGAGGTTCTCGGCGCATCGAACAACATCAGCGACGTGACGTTCTCCCTCGAGGCGAACTCCTCAGAGGCCAACGATATCCTTAACACACTCGTTGTCCAGTTGCAGGGGTCCAAGAAGCAGGGCGTTGGCGATGATCAGTTTCTCGTGAGCTCAGCCATGGAGAGCCGGATTGCCCTGGAGAACTGAGCAGGATTTGGAAATAGGCGGTACAATCTGAAAAGCAGTTCGGCGTTTGCGGCAAATCGCCGCCCCGATTGAAAGGAGGCGCCAATGAAGAAAGTAAATAGCGAGTCTGGCGTGGCCATGATATTCGCACTCATGTCCATCATCGTCATTGCGGGGGTTCTCGCGGTGTCGATGACCCGTATGCAGTCCGCAAAGTCGGGCACCGACCACACCATCGACGAAATGGTGCTCGAGGAAGCGGCGCAGTCTGGCATCGAAATGGTGACCCAGGACCTGTGGCGCAACTACATCAACACCAGTGGCAACACCACCCGCAACTGGGCAAGCTACCGCGCCTACCTCAACACGACCTTGGCCATCCCAATCAACGAGGATTTGAACGGCAACGGCGTGCTGGACCCCGGTGAGGACGGCAATGGCAACGGCCAGCTCAACGTGCCTGCGAGCGGCAACACCCCTTACGGCAAAGAAATGCTCGACGAGCCCGATGTCATCACCGCCCCAAGTTCCAACGAAACGTTGGCCACAATCGAGAGTGTAACCATATCCCGCTTCGATAACCTCCAAAATTCCTGGTTGACGATTCGCTCGACGGCATCCATCGGCGACAAGACCAAGACCGCCGTGCAGGTGCTCGAGATTGGCGCACCCACGCGCAACCACGCGCAGTTCGCCATTCTCGCAAACAACATCAGCTGCATCCTGTGCCATGCGGAAATCCGATCGCTCCCCCTGGAAACAAACACTGCTGCCACCAACTACAATTCGTTCGACCGCATCAAGGTGGCCTCGCTTGAATCCATCGTAGTGCGCAAGACCGAGGCGGACTCCCGCCTTGCAGGCACGCTCTATTCGCGCGGCAAGGTGCTCCAGCAGAACTTCAGCCAATACACGGCTTCTGAGCTTGCGGCTTCCACCTTCAAGGGCTACCAGCACAGCGCCACGAACGGCAAGATCATCCAGTCCACCACCGGCGCTAAAACCCAAGTGGCCATGAACGCAGCAACTACCAATACTTCTGGCGACCTGAACCAGTTTGCCAACCTGTACCTGAACTACCCCACCGAGGAGAACGACCAGACCGACGGCCCCGTGCCGAACTCCTTCCCTGCCCCCTATCCCGACGATGACAACGACCGCATTGTGGACGATGCCGAGTTCGAGAGCGTCATGAATACCGCTTCCGGGCGCATCGTGTTTGAATCTGGCGGCGACAACCAGGGCGGCGCCATCAAAACTGGCATGGCCTACGGCGTTCCGGCGGGCAGCACCTATCCCTTCACCGGGGCGCCCACTGCATCGAACGGTGCCACCAACGACCTTGCCAACGAGGGCTACTACGACGGCAACCTCGTATTGACCGGCACGGCGCAAGACCCCATTTCGATTGACGGCACCGTGGCCATCAACGGCGACCTGCTCATCAAGGGCCCCATCAAGGGTGAAGGGCAGTTGCTCGTGCGTGGCAATACCTACATTATGGGCGACGTGACCTATGCCGACGGCACCCAGTTTGGCAAGGCCACCGATGGCACAGAAAACGCTCTGGCCCTGCTCTCCGGTGGTAACGTGATGATGGGCGACTACCTTACCGTACGCGGGGTGAACCACGCCTCGCAGAACAACGCCCAGTTCCCCGACCACACCAAGTACAGTATCGACATGCGCACAGCGAACCGCACCAACAACGTTACCGTAAGCGGCTCCACAGAAGCGCTCAAATGGGGCTACAATGACACTTGGTCCATCGACTCGAACCAGATTGCCACGGGTCGCCAAGGGCAGCAGTTCAGCTTCACCATGTCGGAGCTTCAGCTCTTCAACATGATGGAGTACAACAAGGCCAAGGTAGACGCTACCTACACGCCACGTTTCTACGGCCTTCGCGAAAGCCAGCCCAACAACATCTGGATGTTCGACAGCACCAAGGGTAACAACCAGGAACACGCGGTGCGCTACACCTACCAAGGCGTGTACACGCTGCCGAACTACATTGCCTCGTTCAACCCCAGCTCAAACATCCTGTCGCGAGCCAAATATCAATACCTGAACCCCAAGGGCAACTGGGTTTCGGAAACACAGCTCCGCAAAATGTGGTTTGACGACGAAATGGCGCGCCCATCGAGCGGCGGCGAATTCCGCTTCGATGGTCTCCTCTACTCGAACAACAGCATCTTTGCCATTGCCCGCAGCAAGACCCGGCACAAGTCCAACCAGAACGGCCGCATGACCCTGCGCGGCGGCGTAATTGCGGCAGACTTGGGCATCTTCGTCCCCGAGGGACTCAACCTGCTCTACGACCCCCGCGTCGAGCGCTTCATTGAATTGCGCGACTCGAGCGAAGTAACCTTCGTTCGCTCCGCGTTCTACTTTGAACCCACCGTTGCCGAGGAAGTGAGCTAATGCAAACCACCCGAATACTTTGTATGGCCTTGCCCTTAGTTGCATCGTGCTTTACATCTGGCGCAGACACGATAACCCTGACGCATGGGGGAATCGTTGAAGGCATAGTCAAAGACAAAGGCGACGGCATTCTCGAG
>JBIKMR010000377.1:0-3295 GCA_044359155.1 Candidatus Hydrogenedentales bacterium
GCGCTCTTGTCGCCGTTCTTTCACCCGGTCGGATTGGCGCAATTCCAGATTGCCGGGCTTCTCTGGGCGTTTGGGTTCGGCGGGCTTGGCAGCTTCGGGAGATTTTGGGCGCTCGACCGTGGGGCGCGCCACGGTGGGGCGGTCGTTCCGGAAAGCGGGCAGACGTTCTTCCGCGATGGCGGGAAGTTCCGGAGGCGGGCCTTCGGGGGGCCACGGGTTTTTGCCTGTGCCGGGGGGTCTTTCCTGCCCGGCCTTTATCGCGCTGAGGTAGGCCAGGTAGCTCTGCCCCAGGCTGCGGTCGCGGCGTGCGGTGCGGTGCCACCAGCGCACCCAGTCGCGTAGGTGGGGGTTAGCAGCAAGCGCGGCGTCTCGGCGGTAGATCGCCCAGAATCGGTTGGGGCGCTGCATCAGGTGGGTGGCCAACTTGCCAAACACGCCATCGTTCTGGGCGTCCAACCTTGCGGCGGCGGCCCACCATTCAAGCGCGGGCTGGGCATTGGCGTCGTCCGCCAATTCAGACAGCGGCACGCGCAGCGCATCCCAGTTGCGGGCATTGAGCAAAGCCAGCGCATAGGGCTTCAGCTCTTCCGGCAGCTTGGCGTCCGCATTGATACCGCCAAGCAAAGGCAACGCGCCCTGGGGGTTCGATCGGAAAAAGTTCAAGGCGCGCAGCCAGTCAGAGTCGTTCCCTTGGGGACTCAGCGCGGCGCGCTCGAATCGCTCGACGCTCTCCCGCAGGGCGGGGTTGGCGGCAAGCGCGGTGTGGAATGAATCGTAGGCGGCCTGCGCTTGGGGATCGCGCACGAGGGCTTCATCGGCACGGGCCAGCAGCGGGCCAAGGTCGGGGGTGCGCATAAGCTCCCACCAGATGGCTTCCTGTTCTTTCCATTCCGGGACGGCTTCGAGGGCGGCCCAGTATCCCGCGTGTGCATAGCGCAACTCGTTCTCGCCGTACAGCCGGAGCACCACGTTGGCATGGCGTGAATCATTCAATTGCGGCGCAATGGCGGGATTAAGCTCCGCCCCCAGCGCGAGGGTTAGGCACAGCAGCCAAGTCATGGTGCGACTCCCAACTCGGCGGCGAGATCGAGGATGGTGAAGCGGTTGCGCAGGTAGCGGCTGTATCGTTGGCCGCGCGCGAATTCTTCTGCCGGTGCATCGAGCTCGTCCGCTGTTATCGGTCCGCCACAGGCGGCGATGCAATCGGCCACGGTTTTCGACGCGACGAGATCGTGCGCGAGTGCGGCACGCAGTTCGGGCAACTGCTTCGCAATCAGCACTATCTCTTCTTCGAGAGCTTCACGCGTCAGCGCCTTCTCGCACCACTGCGGCCAGACTTCGTTACCCACGGCTTCGCCCCAGTCGGAGAAGATGATGTCGCGTATGGCTTCTTGCGACGGATGCGCCTCAGCGAGCGCGGCAGGGTCGATGCTTGCGGAGTCCAGCGCCAGCACCTGTTCCCACAATTGCAGCGTATAGATGGTAGCCACGCCCACCTGTGCGCCGTGCAGGTCGTGCCCGCTGCCATGCAGCGCATGCTTCATGTCGATGTAGTGCGAGATGAGGTGTTCTCCCCCACTCGCAGGAGCGGAGGAACCCGCAACGATCATGCCGAAGCCCGAGAGCAGCAAAGCTTCCAGCGCGAGTGCGGCGGCATCGGCATCTCCCCGGCCCACGCGGTGCGCCTCGGCGAAGAGGCGGTCCTGAATGTCTCCCACAATGCGGCGGGGGCGGTCGGTGTAGAAGCCGCCGCGTATGCGGTATCCCGCCAGCCAATCGGCGGAAGAGGAACACTTGCTGAGAAAGTCCGCCACGCCTGCGGCGGTCATGCGTTGGGGTGCAGCGGCGATGACGCTCGGGTCGGCGAACACGCCCTCGGCGGGCTTGCAGGGCAGGGTGCGTTTTAGCCCACGCACTTTGAGCGCGACAATGCCGGAGGTGTAGCCGTTCATCGAGGCGGCGGTGGCGTAGAGCAGCACGGGCTTTCCCTGCGCGGTGCCTGCGGATTTGGCCAGATCGCAGAGCGACCCCGACCCTATGGCCACGTAGAAATCCGCCTGCGCACCCAACTCGGCAACACTGTCGGCCAGCTCTTGCGTAGCGTCCAGCGGGTGTGCAGGGAACACATGCTCAATGCACTGCTTGCCCGCATCGCGCAGGGCGCGCAGGGGTGCGTCTCCGGCTGCGGCGCGCGTGTTCTCGTCGCTGATAACGAGCGCCGTGGCGCCGCAAGTGGTGCGGGCATAGTCCGCCATCTCCCGCGCGGCGTGCTCGCCCACGTAGCACACTTCCACGGGTACGTCGTTCAGGAAATCGTAGCCGCCCGCTGGGGGCGGCGTGGTCATCAATCGCAGGTCGAGCATGGGTACTGCTTTGCTTCCTATGCCTTGTCTGGCTTGGCCATTTTGGCCTGTATTCTTTTCAGCTTGCGCCAGAGGGTGTTTCTTCCAATGCCCAGTTCGCGCGCGGCGCGGGCCTGGTTGTCGCGGCAGCGGCGCATGGTGTCGAGGATGTGGACCTCCTCCACTTCCTCCAGCGTGAGCGGTACAATCTCGTCGTCATCGTCCTCGATCACCCGTGGACCCGCCAACCCGCGCGAAAAGGCAAGGGCACGCTCGATCATCACCGGGGCTTCGCCCGGTTGCAGCGGTGCATAGAGATAGCCAAACACGCCGCGCCGCATGGCCTGTATCGCACGTGGCAACTGCGCCACATTTGCCAGCACCAGCGTTGCCATGTCGCGTGCAAAGGCCTCCGCCACCTCGGGCTGATCAGATATCACCACGTGGGCGTCCCCCGGCCCGGTGAACACCTCGTGACCTTCCGCCTCGAGAAGGGCCTTCATGGCCAGCCGATTGGGCAACTCTCTGATTTCGATACGAATGCGCGCCATGGGGCCAAAGGCTACACGCCACGGCAGGGTGTTTTCCAAGTTGTGAGTTTGCAGATTGGGCAGCGCGTCTTCACGCTGGTATGATTATGCTATGGCATCCTTGGAAGACGAGATTGAATTCGAGTTTTACCGCAGCCCCGGACCCGGTGGACAGAAGAAAAACACCACGGATTCTGCGGTGCGGGCGCGCCATGTGCCCACGGGGATTGTGGTGGTGGCCACGTCGGAGCGCTCGCAACTGCGCAACAAGCAGGCCGCCGTGGAAGAAATCGCACGGCGGCTGGCGGAGTTGAATAAGAAGCAGGTGCCTCGCGTACCCACCCGGCCCACGCTGGGATCGAAGGTGAGACGGGTGGAGGAGAAGAAGAAGCGGGCCGAGATCAAGAAGTCACGCGGCACGCC
>JBIKMR010000378.1:0-3275 GCA_044359155.1 Candidatus Hydrogenedentales bacterium
CATTGCACCCGCCGCCAAACCCGGCCACCCTTGGCAGGCCCCCGCCCTGTTGCGATACTTTGCCATATTCGTTTGCCTGTTCATCGTCGGCCTTATCTTTCTTGGCGGCCAGGTCAAGAGCCACGAGGCAGGCCTCTCCGTGCCAGACTGGCCCCTCACCTACGGCCAGAACCCCGTCACCTATCCCATCAGCGAATGGAAGGGTGGCATTTTTTACGAACACCTGCACCGCTTGGTCGCAGGCACGGCGGGTATTCTCACCCTGGTGTTGAGCGGATGGCTCTTCCTCGTCTCCGTGCCGCGCTGGCTACGTTGGCTGGGCGTGGGTAGTGTGGTGGCGGTGATAGCCCAAGGCGTGCTCGGCGGCATGACCGTCTGGTACCAGCTTCCCGTACTTATCTCTTCCTCACACGCCACCCTCGCGCAAACCTACCTGCTAATGAACATCGTCATCGCATACAGCCTCGGCGTGGAGGCCCGCGAACGCCGTGAGGGTGCCGCCCCCGGCGTGGCAAGTCCCAACGCTTTTCCCAAGGTCCTCGTGCTTATCGCCCTGATTTACATGCAGCTACTGCTCGGTGCCGTAATGCGCCACACCGAATCCGGCCTCGCCATCCCCGACTTCCCCACAACGGCAGGGGCCGTGGTGCCCAGCTTTTCAGATGAGCAACTGGCATGGGTGAACGACTGGCGCCTGAACCACACCTTTGAAACCGGCACGGACCTGCCCCCCGTGACCAAGGGCCAGATGCACATCCACTTCGCCCACCGCTGCGGCGCGGTCATCGTCACGCTCTACATCTTCTGGCTGGCATGGTGGTTGTCGCGCCACCGCAAAGACTACCCCCTCGCGGCGGAAACCGTCCCTTGGCTGGCCGGCCTTGTCATGGCCCAGTTCATGTTCGGCGCAGGCGTCATCTGGACAGGCCGCACCCCCATCGTCACCAGCCTCCACGTAATGACCGGCGCCGCCCTCCTCGCCCTCGCCACCCTACTCGCCCTGCGCGCATGGCCGGGAAGGCAGACTGCGAAAACCACCACCTCCTCACAATCCGCTGCCGCCCCTTCGGGTGGTGCGCTTGCCTCACGATAGCCCCCGCATGACTTTCCCCTACCGCGCCTACATCGAACTCACCAAGCCCCGCATCCTCACCATGGTGCTGGTTACTGCCACGCTCGGCTATGCCCTGGCCGCGCAGGGACTTGCCCCCTATGCCACGTTTTTCTGGATGCTGCTGGGCACCGGCCTAAGCTCTGGCGGCGCGGGCGCGCTGAACCATTACCTTGAGCGCAACATCGACCCCCTGATGGACCGCACCCGCAATCGCCCCCTGCCCGCTGGGTTGGTCACGCCCACTGCCGCCCTGCTCATGGGGTTGGGCATGTCTGTGCTGGGCGTGGGGTTGCTGTGGTACTTCGTCAACCCGCTCTCTGCGCTGCTCTCGCTAACCACCATCGTGCTCTACGCCGTGGTCTACACACCGCTCAAGCGCATCAGCTGGGTGAACACCCCCGTCGGCGCGATACCCGGCGCCATACCCCCGCTAATCGGTTGGGCTGCCGCTGCAAACGACCTTAGCCTCGGGGCAGGGGTGCTCTTTGCCATCCTCTTCCTCTGGCAACACCCGCACTTCTACGCCATCGCATGGATGTTCAAGGACGACTACGCGCGCGGCGGCTTCAAGATGCTGCCCGTGGTGGACCCCGATGGCCGCTCCTCCTTCCGCCAAAGCTGGGCCGCCGCGCTCCTCCTCATTCCCGTGTCGCTCTGCCCAACCTTCCTCAAGCTCACCGGCTGGCTCTACTTTGCCGGTGCTTTCGGCATCGGCCTGTGGTTCCTTGCTACCTGCGTGCAATGGCGCCTCACCGAATCCATCACCGACGCGCGCCGCGTGCTGCGCGTTTCCGTCATCTATTTCCCCGTGCTGTTGCTGCTCATCCTGGTGGATGCGCTGGTATACGGGTGGTTGGGGCTTACGCCATGATCAAGAAACTCTACATCGTCACCTGCATTGTCCTCTCCATCGCCGGGCTCTCCTTCGCAGCCATTTCATGGATGCAACGCTATGCTCTGCAAGAACCGCCCGCGATGGCCAACGCTCCTGTCAGCAATGGCGTTCTCGTGGTGGACCCCGACAATCTGCCCGAGCTTTACCCCGTGGGCGACTTCTCCTTCACCAACAAAGACAACAGTACCTTCTCGCAGGACTCTGTAACTGGCAAGGTGTGGGTGGGCTACCTCTTCTTCTCCACCTGCCCATCGCAATGCCCCATGATGACCAGCAACCTGCGCCCCGTGACAGACCACTTCGCCAACGACGAGCGCGTCCACTTTGCAGGCTTCTCCGTGGACCCTGAAACCGACACCACCGAGCAGCTCACCAAATACGCCATGCAATACAAGGCCACCAACCCCCGCTGGCATTTCCTTACTGCCCCCAAAGAGAACGTGCAGAAGCTTGCGGTAGACGGATTCCGCCTCGGCTCCGTGGACGATCCCCAATTCCACAGCGACAAGATGGTGTTGGTGGATCAGGCAGGCACCATTCGCGGTTACTTCTCCGGCATCGACACCGCCGAGGTAGCCCAACTCCAAACCGCCATTCAACGCCTCCTTGACGAATCCACCCCGCCCGCTTCCTGAATCCTCGTTTTCAATTCTCCATTGCCATTTGTCCATTCCCACCTGTCAAGCCATTTGCTTTTCTTACCGGGGGGTTCGGGTTTGGTTTTCCGTCTCCCCCCGCGGGGGGAGACGGAAGTGTCTGCTTTTTTAGTCGGCATTGTTTCTATTCTCCTTGCGTTGCGCATCGATATCGGCACGCTGCTTTTGGATGTCGTCGTCGAGGGCGAAGGGGTCGGTCTTGTCTCTGACGGCGAGTAGCCGGGTGGTGGCGGGGGTTTGCCCGAGTGCGAGCTGAAGGCGTTCGAGCGGGGTCTGGGGCGGGTCGTAGACGCGTTTGAGCCGGGAACCGGTACGTTCCTTGGCGACGAGCTTTACGCAGGGCTGGAATGCGTTCATCATCAGGCGCAGCGCCTGGCGGTAGAGGGCGTTCATGGCATGCTGTTGTTCGGGGGTATCGAAGCGGTCCCATCCGAAGATGCGGCGGACGTGGGTCCAGTTTTTCTGCTCGATGTGGGCGTTGTCGTTTTTTTTGTAAGCGCGGCCCCGGGTGAAGCCGATGCTGCGCTTGCCGCAGTAGCGCAGGAGGTGATAGTTGATGAATTCGGAGCCGTTGTCAGAATCGATGGCCAGCAGCTTAAAGGGGAGACTC
>JBIKMR010000379.1:0-3273 GCA_044359155.1 Candidatus Hydrogenedentales bacterium
GCACTCGCCCGACGTGGACAACGACACCATCCGCAACAGCATCATCAATGACGTGATCAAGCCCGCCCTCCCCGCCGAATACGTGCAGGGCGAAATCACCTACCACATCAACCCCACCGGGCGCTTCGTGGTGGGTGGTCCTGTGGGCGATTGCGGCCTTACCGGTCGCAAGATCATCGTCGACACCTACGGCGGCATGGGCCGCCACGGCGGCGGCGCATTCAGCGGCAAAGACCCCAGCAAGGTAGACCGCTCCGCCGCCTACATGGCCCGCCACATCGCCAAGAATGTAGTGGCCGCAGGCCTGGCCGAGCGTTGCGAAGTACAGCTTGCCTACGCCATCGGCGTCGCCCAGCCCGTCTCCATCAACTGCATGACCTTCGGCACCGGCAAAGTGGACGACGCCATCCTCGGCGCCCTGCTCAAGGCCCACTTCGACTGCCGCCCCGCCGCCATCGTCGAATACCTCGACCTCAAGCGCCCCCAGTTCCGCAAGACCGTAGCCTACGGCCACTTCGGACGCGAAGACCAGGGCTTCCGCTGGGAAGAAACCAATGCTGCCAACGCCCTCCGCGAAAAGGCCGGCATCTAACCCTACATACCCCCCAAGCGCCCGCCCGGCCACAACCGAGCGGGCGCTTTCCTTTTGCCCGTTCTTCGTTCTTCGTTCTTCATGGTTCGTTATCCATTATCAATTTTCCATAATCCATTCCCCCAAGGTGCGCATCTTCCGGTGAATGCTATACTCTCCCCCACTCCGGTGGAACCACTCAGTTGAGGATGCCATGCCTGCGAACAAACGCGAAACGCTCTTGATTCTAGGTACCGGCTTCGCCGCCTTCAGCGCGGTGAGAGGCGTGGACATTGACCGCTACCAGATCGTCGTGGTAGCCCCGCGTAACCACTTTCTTTTCACCCCCCTGCTGCCCAGCACCACCGTCGGCACCATCGAGTTCCGTAGCATCATCGAGCCTATCCGCACCGCCCGCAAGGGCTTGCGCTTTCACCAGGCCTATTGCACCCGGCTCGACACCGAGAACCGCATTGCCTATTGCGAGGGCAAGTTCAAGTCCACCCCCTTCGAAGTGAAGTACGACCGCGCCATCGTGGCCGTCGGCGCGGTGAGCAACACCTTCGGCATACCCGGTGTGGCCGAGCACTGCCACTTCCTCAAAGAAATACAAGATGCGCGCAACATCCGGCACGAAGTCATCCAATGTTTCGAGCGCGCCAGCAAGCCCAACCGCCCGGTTGAAGATTTCGACTGGCTGCTCCGCTTCGTCATCGTGGGCGGCGGCCCCACCGGCGTCGAGTTCGCCGCAGAGCTGCACGACTTCGTCGAGCAGGACCTGGCCAAGTGGTTCCCCGATCTCATCCCCTACGTCCGCATTACCCTGCTCGAGGCACAGGACAACATCCTCACCATGTTCGACGCCAGCCTAAGCGACTACACCCGCAACCATTTCGCGCGCAACAAGATTCAAGTCCGCACCAATTCGATGGTGAAGGAAGTCCGCTCGGGCGTGGTGGTGTTGCAAGGCGGCGAAGAGATTGGCTACGGCCTCGCCGTGTGGTCCACCGGCAACGGCCCCACCCCACTCGTGGCCGGGCTCGATGTTCCCAAAGACCGCGCCCAGCGCCTCCTCACCGATGCCTGCTTCCGCGTGGCCGGGCGAGACGACCTCTTCGCCGTGGGAGACTGCGCCGTCATCGACGGTAACCCCCTGCCCCCAACCGCACAAGCCGCGCAACAGGCAGGCACCCACCTCGCCCGCGTGCTCAACAGCATGGCCAAGGGCACGGAGCCTGTCCCCTTCAAATATAAACACCAAGGCATGTTGGCCTACATTGGCGGCAAGAAAGCCCTCGCCGACCTCGGCTCGGTGCAAGGCAAGGGATTCTCCGCCTGGCTCTTCTGGCGCTCCGCCTACCTCACCAAGCTGGTGAGC
This sequence comes from Candidatus Hydrogenedentales bacterium, assembly GCA_044359155.1. GTDB lineage: Bacteria > Hydrogenedentota > Hydrogenedentia > Hydrogenedentales > JAEUWI01 > WGMK01. Next base: position 1,950 of record JBIKMR010000379.1, read on the forward strand.
CTGCAAAATAAATTCCTCGTCGCATCCGACTGGGCAAGGTCGTTCCTCTTCGGTCGAGACATCAGCCAGTATTAAGTGGAGACAACATCATGAGCGATTACAAAACAGCAGACCTGTGCGATCACTTTGGAGACAAGGTGCAGGTGGTGGAAGAAGACTTCGTGGACCTCGGCGGCGTGGTCAGCTTCTCCGGCCCCATCTCCACCATCAAGGCCTTCGAGGACAACAGCCTCGTGGCCGAAACCCTCAACGAACTCGGCGCGGGCCGCGTGCTCGTGGTAGACGCAGGCGGCTCCATGCGCCGCGCCATGCTGGGAGACAACCTCGCTGCCCGCGCCGTGAAAAACGCCTGGAGCGGACTCGTCATCTACGGCTGCATACGCGACTCCGCCGAGATCGGCGAGATGGACCTCGGCGTAAAATGCCTCGGCACCAACCCCCGCAAGACCGACAAAAAAGGCGCCGGAGAAAAGAACGTCCCCATCCGCTTCGGCGGCGTCACCTTCATGCCCGGCCAATACCTGTACGCCGACGAAGACGGCATCGTAGTGGCCGACGAATCCCTCGAACTGCCGAAGGCCTAACCATGTAGGTGCCAGATATATCTGGCACCTACATCCACCCGCTGTTGTGGCGTGGTCTCCTGACCGCGCCACTCCCGAGTCTTCGAGGCCCCGCGCCTCGCGGGGTTCCGATCGCAGGTCTCCTCCCCCGTCCTCGGGGCACCGCGGAGCAGTGCCACGAGGAAAACATGCTCCACGCCTAGCGCTGATGCGCCAGCGCGGAGGGTGTATTGCACCCCACGATTGCCGGGGCCTCGTGGATAAGATCGTCATTCTCCAGCGCAGCCACCATGAACAAAGCAAAATCGATGCGGCGCGTGCGATTGCTTTGGAGAATTGCATCTCCCACATGTCGACTCCACACGGGTAGCCCCTCGCTGGCCCCCTCCTCCAGGTCACTGCCCCGCACCACGGTCCATCGCGTGTCGCTGGCAAAGATACGGCGGCAGGCTTCCACCTGATCATCCAGCTCGGCAAGCCGGACGAGCTTCGCCAGGCCACCGACCACCTTTAGCATCGTGAGGAAAGCTCTTGAATACTCATCCTTGCCATCCTGCGTGATGTGCCACCCGCACGAAAAGATGAGCCGCGCCCCCAGCGCAGAAAAGTCCAGCACGGCCTGCGCCGTCCCCGAGGAATACTGCTGAACACCCCACGGAACCAGCACACTCAACACACCGTCGCATCCTGCCACGGCCCGCTTGATCACCTCTGGGTCATTGGTCTTGCCCGGCAGAATGGTGATACGTCCCTTGAAAGAA
>JBIKMR010000126.1:0-11752 GCA_044359155.1 Candidatus Hydrogenedentales bacterium
TCGCAAGTGGCGCAAGCCGGGTGGGACCGTAGCCGCGTCCACCTATACCGGCTCGACGTGCGCGATGCCATCCAGTGGGACCACGCCATGAACGACGCCACCGCCAAGCTCGGTGGGCTGGACTACATGTTCAACATCGCAGGCGTGTCGATGGGGCGCTACGCGCATGAATGCACCCCAAAGGACATCGACTTCGTCATCGACATCAATACCAAGGGCACCCTCTACGGCACCAGCGCCGCAGCCAGGCGCATGGTCGCCGCAGGCAGCGGCCACATCATCAACATCGCCTCGCTTGCCGGCCTCGCGCCCACCCCCGGCATGAGCCTCTACTGCGCCAGCAAGTTCGCCGTGCGTGGCTATTGCATGGCCATCCTCAGCGAGCTGAAGCCGCACAACGTGGCTGTAAGCTGCATCTGCCCCGACGCCGTCGAAACCCCCATGCTCCACCAGGAAGCCCTCGAACCCGAGGCCGCCATCTCCTTCTCCTGCGACCGCATCCTCACCGTGCAAGACGTCGAACGCGCCATACTCACCGCCATGGAAAAGAAGACGCCCGAAATCCTCATCCCCGGCGGCAGCCCCAAGCTACTCTTCCGCTTCATCACCGCATGGCCCGTGCAAGCCATGCGCCTGCTCCCCCTCTTTCAGCGCAAGGCCGAGCGCCAGCAACAAGCCTATAAGGCAAAGCGTGAAGCAGGCAAGGGCTGACAGTTACAGCTTCTTCCGCAACTCCATCAGCTTCTGCAAACTGTCGCCATCCAGCCGATCTTCCAGATGCTCAATCACCACCCGCTTACCGCGTTCAATCACCCCCTCCATATCCTGTCGGCTTTCCCGCACCGTCTCCAGAAAGTTGTCGGCTTCCATCGTCAGCGCGCCCAAGTTGCGGCACAGGTCGCGCAGGCTGCGGTCGTTGGATACCACCGCCACTTGCAACCGATCCTTGTGTTGATACACCGCGCGCTCAATATACGAATCCGCCGTGAGATCGGCAGGGGTATACACAATCTGCAACCCGGCTACGCTGGCGTGCACCTTCCGATCCGCCTTGGTGGTATGCCGACCATCAAACACCACGCAGGCGCGCTGGCTGGTGGCCACGCAGAACTGCGCAATCTTGTCGATCAACGCTTCACGCGCACTTTCCAGATCCTGCCGCGCCGAAGGCCGCAACGCGGCAGACCGGTGCAGGATGTTGTACGCGTCGATGTAATAAAGCGAGGCCATGGGAGATTCCGTAATCGCTAGGTTCCGTTAAGCACGGCTGCATTCTACTCGTTGTACAAGGTTTGCGTACAAGCTCGCGTCCATGGCTTTAGCCCCGATGGGGCGACGCAAATCTTCGCTCACGCGCCCTTGCGGCGCAGCCCCCCCAGCCACTGTTGCAGGTTTTCCATGTAGATGTAGAAGCACGGCGTGATGTACAGCGTGATCACCTGCGAGAAGAGCAGCCCACCCACAACGGCAAGGCCCAAGGGTTGGCGAGACTCCGCCCCCGCCCCGTGCCCCAAGGCTATCGGCAACGTACCCATCAGCGCCGCCATGGTCGTCATCATGATCGGGCGAAACCGCACAATGCACGCCTCATAGATCGCCTCGGCAGGCGGCACGTTGTGTTCGCGCTGCGCTTCCAGCGCAAAGTCGATCATCATGATCGAGTTCTTCTTAACAATGCCGATTAGCAATATCAGCCCCACCAGCGAGAACAGGTTCAAGTCCATGTTGAAATACCACAAGGTAATCAGAGCACCCACCCCCGCCGATGGCAGTCCAGACAAGATGGTGATCGGGTGGATGAAGCTTTCATAAAGAATGCCAAGGACTATATATATTACGAGAATGGCCGCAATCAGCAGCACGTTAAGCCCGACCATCGATTCTTCAAATGCCTGCGCAGTGCCCTGGAAACTGGTGGTGATCGACGTGGGGAGTATCTCGGCTGCCGCCTCGTTCACCAGCTCCACCGCATCCCCCAGCGAATAGCCCGGTTCAAGGTTAAACGACACAGTAACGGCGGGGAACTGCCCTTGGTGGTTCACCGTCAGCGGGCCAACCGTGTTGGTAATCTCGGCAATCGTTCCCAGCGGCACCAGCTTGCCCTCGCTCGATCGCACATAAAGCAGGTCCAGCGCATTCGGGTCGTTCTGCAACTCCGGCAACACCTCCAGCACCACGTTATACTGGTTGTTCGACGCGTAGATGGTGGATACCTGTCGCGTGCCATACGCGGTGTACAACGCCTCCTCCACCTGCTGCATGGTTATCCCCAGAGACGATGCCTTCTCCCGGTTGATATCCATGTGTATCTGCGGGTTGCTTATCTGCAAGTCCGTCGTCACGTCCAGGAATCCGGGCAACCCCTTCAGCCGTTCTTCCATCTGAGGCGCATACTCGTACAGCTCCTGCGTGTCCAGCCCCTGTAGCGTAAATTGGTACAGGCTCTTCGTCGTGCGACCACCCACGTTGATCGCCGGGCGGTTCTGCAGGAACGCTTTGATAGCGGGCACCTCTGCAAACTTCACGCGCAGCCCCTGCATCACCTCGTCAATGCCCTTGCGCTCGTGTTTCGGCTTGAGCGTAATGAACATGCGCCCCGCATTGCCTGATGCATTCGGCCCACCCGCGCCCACCGAAGACATGAACGACAACACGTTCGGGTCTGCCTGCACTATCGCCGCCAGCTGCTGCTGGTAGCGCTTCATGTCCTCAAAAGAAATCCCCTGCGCGCCTTCCGTCACGGCGACAATCTGGCTCAGGTCCTCGCTTGGCATGAAGCCCTTCGGCATGGTGTTAAACATGTAGGCCGTCAGCGCAACCAGCGGCACCATGCTCAACATGGTCAGCAATCGAAACCGCAATGACAGCCGCAGGCTCCACGCATAGGCCTTCAGCATCCCGTCAAAGAAGCCCTCTAGCAGGTTATACAGCGTCCCATGCTGGCCCGATTCGTAGGGCTTCAAGAAACGGCTGCACAGCATCGGCGTAAGGGTCAGCGATACAAACCCCGATATAAGGATCGCCATGCTAATGGTGATGGCGAATTCATGCAGCAGCCGCCCAACGATGCCGCCCATGAACAGCACCGGCAGGAACACCGCCACCAGCGAGATCGTCATCGAGATGATGGTGAAGCCAATCTCCTTCGCGCCCTTGTGCGCCGCCGCCATGGGAGACTCGCCCTTCTCCATGTGCCGCACAATGTTCTCAATCATCACGATGGCGTCGTCCACCACGAAGCCCACGGATAACGTCAGCGCCATCAGCGACAAATTGTCGATGCTGAACCCAAACATATACATCGCGGCAAACGCGCCAACTATCGAAAGGATCAGCGCCAGCGTGGGGATCACCGTCGCCACCAGGTTCCGCAGGAACAGGAAGATCACCATCACCACCAGCGCCACGGTAAGGAAGAAGGTGAACTGTACATCCGCCACCGATTCGCGGATTGACTGCGACCGGTCGTAGAGCACGTCCAGCTTTACCGCCGGTGGCAGCAGTCCTTGGAACTCCGGCAGCAACCCGCGCACCGCGTCCACAATCTCAATCGTGTTCGCGCCCGGCTGCCGCTGCACTGCCAACACCACGCCGCGCGTGTCGTTAAACCAACTGGCAATCCGGTCGTTCTCCACGCTATCGATAACCCGGCCCACGTCCTTGATGTACACCGGCGCTCCATTGCGCCACGTCACAATCACCGGCTCATACGCCTTGGCGTTCATCAACTCGCCGCTCGTCTCAATGGTGTAGGACTTGTGCGTCCCCTCGAGCATGCCCGTCGGTAGGTTCACGTTGGCCTGCTGAATCGCTTGGCTCACCTCGTCCACGCCAATCTCGCGCGCCGCCAGTTCATGCGGGTCCACCTGCACGCGCACCGCATACTTCTGCGAGCCATACACCTGCACCTGCGCCACACCCGCCAGCATCGAAATGCGCTGCGTGATCATCGTCTGCGCATAGTCGTCCACTTGCGAGAGTGGCAACACCGATGACGACACCGCCAGCAGGATGATCGGCTGGTCCGCCGGGTTCACCTTGCGCAGCGAGGGCGGGTTCGGCATGTCGTTGGGCAATTGGCGCAGCGCCTGCATAATCGAGGACTGTACATCCTGCGCCGCCGCATCGATGTCGCGCTCCAGGTCGAACTGCAAGGTAATTGAAGTCGAGCCTAGTGCGCTGGACGATGTCATCGACGTGATGCCCGCAATGCTCGAGAACTGCCGCTCCAACGGCGTGGCCACGGAAGAGGCCATGGTTTCCGGGCTGGCACCCGGCAGGTTCGCGCTTACCGACAAGGTCGGGAAATCCACGTTTGGAAGCGCGCTTACCGGCATGTTCTGGTAGCCCGCCACCCCCAGCAAGAACATCCCCACCATGACGAGTATCGTCATCACCGGGCGTTGTATGAAGACGGAGGAGAAGTTCACGGGGCGGGCGGCTCCACGGGTGCTTCCGTGTCAAGCAGCTTCACTGCCGCACCCTCGGTCACCCGCAGGTGACCCTCGGTCACCACGCTTTCCCCTGCCGCCAATCCTTCCTCTATCACTACCAGCGCCCCCACCGTTGCCCCTGTCCTAACCGGGCGCAATGTCGCCTTCAACTCAGCGTCCAGCGCATACACATATTCGCCCGACTGTCCCACCTGTACCGCCTCCGTCGGTATCGTCACCACATCCTCCAACACTTCCAACTCGATGCTCAGGTCAATGTACTGCCCCGGCCAGAGCACCTCGTCTCCGTTCTCAAACTCGGCCTTCAGCCGTATCGTGCTGGTCACCCGGTCCACGCTGTTGTCGATAAAGCTCAGCTTCCCCATCACTGGCTCCACCCCCGAGTGCGGAATGCTCGCGCGAACCGCCACTTCGCCTGCGCCCGACGCCAACCGCAGTTGCGGCAGGTAGCGTTCCGGCAGTGTAAAGCTCACGTTGATCGGCTTCGTCTGCGTAATCACCACCAGCGGCTCCGACGCCCCCAAGCGCACCACGTCGCCCCGGTGATACATCAGGTTGCCCGTGCGCCCGTCAATCGGCGACCGCAGCGTGCAATACTCCAGGTTCAGCTTCGCCTGATCCACGGCGGCAATCGCCGCGCGAATCTCCTCGCGGGCCGAAGCCACCCCCGCCGCGTTGCCGCCCGTGGCGGCGCGCATTGCTTCCGCCATGGTGCGTGCTTGGTCATACTCTTCCTGCGTCACAATCTCGCGTTCGAGTAGCGTCTTGTTTCGGCCCAGTTCAATCTGCGCGTTCTGTGCACGCACGTCGTTCTCGCGCAGTCCGGCCTGCGCCTCGCCCAGCTGCGCCTCGAAGCGGGCAACATTCGCCTCCGCCTGTGCCAACGCCACCTCGAATGGGCGCGGGTCTATCTTGAACAGCTCCTGCCCCTGCACCACCGTGTCGCCTTCCTTGAACAGCACCTCCACAATCTCGCCCCCCACCTGCGCCTTTAGCTCAATCGTCGCCACCGGCTCCACCGTGCCAAACGCCGTCACCGCTACCGGCACCCGGCTGCTCTCTGCCTTGGCTGCGCGCACCGGCGCGGGCGGCGGCGGCCCGCCCGGCTTGCCGCTCGCGGCAGGCTCGCTGTGGCACGCGGCCAACGGTAACGCCGCAATCGCCAGCAGCGCGGCAGCCACGCCTGCGCGTATACCCTGGGCCTTATTCATAGGTGGGAGTCCCCAGCGTTTCTTTGTGTTCATTCACCGCTTCCATCGATATTCCACGCCGTTCCAGCAACGTGCCCTCGGCGGCATATAGCTGCGTAAGCGCCTGTATGTAGCGCACCCGCGCGGTGGCGTCGTCCACCTGCGACTCGATAAAGTCCCGCTCCACCTGCAACACGTCGAGGTTCGTGGCCATGCCCACCTCGCGCCTGCCCTGCACCACCCGCACCGCTTCTTCCCGGCTCAACACCGCCTCCGCCGTGGCCGCCAGCCGCTGCCATTGGCGCGTCACCTCGATAATTGCGCGCCGCACCTCGGCGGCAATGTTCTCTTCCAACTGCACCAGCGCCCCCTCGCCCCGCCGATTCTCCAGCTTGGCCCGCCGATGCCGCGCATTCTCCGCCCGGTTGGGAATCGCCGTCTCAAACTCCAGCCCAATCGAGTAGCTCTCGGTGTCGTTGAAGCCACCCACAATCACCCCGGTGGATGTGTTGCTCGAACGGCCATCGCCATAGGCCCCCACCACGTCCAGGCGCGGCAGGCGCTCGTTGCCCGTCTGCAACACATCCAGCTCAAGGTTGGCAATCGTCAGGCGCGCCTGTGCCAACTCGGGCCGAAACAGCAGCGCCAGCTCTTCGCTCTCCCCTGCGTTGGTTTCCAGTTCCACCACCTGCGCCGGGTCTTGCGGCTCCAGCGACAAGTCCCACCGGGGTGTGTCGCTTGGGTGCATCAATCGAATCAGTTCGATGGTCTGCGATTCCCACACTGCAAGCGCATCGGCAAGGTCGGCCTCGCGCGCGGCGCGCTCCGCATTCGCCGTCATCACGTCCCCGCGCACCGCCTTCCCCACCGCCTTCAAGTCTTCCTCGCGGCTCACTTGTTGTTCTGCCAGCCCCACGCCAAACCTGCGAATTCCCAACACCTCGCGCGCTAGCGTCAGCTCCCAATACGTCAACTCAATCTGCCGCACCACGTCCATCACGTTCTGTCGGAACTGATGCTCTGATTGCGCCGCGATGTTGCGCGCCTGCCGCAGGCCCGCAAGGTTGGCCCGCATGTTTGCCCCGCGCAGCAACGGCTGAGACACCCCCACCGTCCACGCCTTCTCCACGCCATCACCATCGTTGTCCGCTTCCTGCGCGCCACCGGTGAGAAATAACAGCGTGCCCGTGGGCAGCCATTGCTCCACCTCCACCGAACCCGTATTCGTGATGGTGGATATGCGGTCGCCTTTGCCCAGGGCATTGATGTTGCGGTTCAGGTTCTGCACCTGTGTCAACAGGCGTTGCACCGAAGAGGTCTCGCTGCCGCCCGTGTTGGAGTCGGTGTTGGCCGACTGCTCGTAGCTCGTGTCCAGCGCGCGCTCCCTGCCCGTGGACACCCGCGCAAGAATGCGCGGATCAAACGAGGCCCGAGCCTCGTCGAAATAAGTCGCGTCAATCTCCGGCCCAAATCGCGCCACCTCGATAAAGCGGTTCCCCAGCAGCCCGGTCAGTATCGCACCATCCCGCGTTACCGGTAGCGCAGCCCCCGCTTCATCAACACCCTCAGGCACCTGCAACTTCACGGCCTGTTCATTCAGCGGAGTGGGGGAGGCAATGCTCGTTGCCGCAAGCGGCGGCGGCTGCACACTGTCCGGGGTCCAGGTCGTAGGCGTATGCGCGCACCCCGTTGCGATTACTGCGCAAACCGTAAACGGCAAATAAAGCAAGGCGTGTCTCGCACGCCATGTAAAGTTCGTCGTCATGAAAACCCTTTGTGTCCGAACAATATCCGCTTAACCGCAAGGACGTTATTCATGGCAAGCCACAACCTAGGTCAGGCGGCCCACATACACGGTGCTCCAGAACACAACGAAACGTTACACCCCGCCAACACGATTAGATAAAAAAGTCCCCCTTCGAAGGGGGACGATGTTGCGCCACGCGCAACTTCCGGGGGATGCCCCCCCCACAGCACCGACCTCAACCTTCGCCCTCTGGTCCCCTCGCCCCCTTGCAGGGGCTTGTCCGCCTTTGGAGGGGAGAGGGCTAGGGTGAGGGGGTTACCCACACCTGCACCATACACGTTCCATCTCACTACACCGCCCGCAATAAATAAAACGAATACCCATACACCTCGCCATACTCCGCAAAGCGCGCAATCTCGTCCTCCGTCTCCGCAATCACGTGTGACATCGCGTCGCCCGCATCCGGCTTCAGCTCCGCTATCCGCGCCTGCAGCGGCCCATAATAATTCTCCCACCACGCCGCGCTTGGCAGACGATGAACCCCCAACACCTCAAACCCCGCCGCCATTGCCCGCTCCGCATTCACTGCCTCGCTCGCCACAGCCGGGTATGCCGCCTCCCAATATTCGCGGATAGGCGCAGGCGGCGAATCCACAAACCAGCTCAACTCAGAAATCACCGCCACGCCCCCCGGTGCCATCAGTGGACGCCACGCTTCCACCGCCCCCTGGAACATGAGGTTGTACGCCGCCCCCTCCGACCACAACAGATCGATCGATTCCGCTGCGCCACCGAAGTTCCCCATGTCCGCCTCCACCACGCGCAACAAGTGCCCCAGCCCACGCGCCTTCGCGGCAGCTTCGGCCTGGTCAAGAAACGCACGGCACAAGTCCACCGCCGTAACCGGCGCATTAAAGTGTTCCGCCAGCAACAACGACACCGTGCCCGAGCCACAGCCCAGGTCCGCAATGCGCGGCGCCTCCGGCAGCGGCGGCAGCAGCCCAATCATCTGCTTCGTAAACGCAGCATCCCCCGGCCCCTGCCGCTCCAGGCCGCTGTGCAGCAGTATCAACGCGGCAAACAGTTCTTCCTTGCTACTCATCGTCTACCTCCAACTGTAATCCCCGTCATTCCTGCGAAGGCAGGAATCCAGCTTGTCCGCCAAAGCTTTAGCGTCGGCGGATTCCGCTGTCGCCTGCGGACGGTCCTCCCGCCCGCGCGACAAGAGCTTCCCACGTAGACTTCACTCGGAGCATCTTAACCCTATACATATTCGATAGCTGGGGATAGCCAACAGATTATTCATGCGATACGGGTAGCCTGCTCTTCTGGTCCCCTCTCCACCGCTCGCCCCGCAGACACGACTTGACGAGGGCAGAGATTCGGGGGAGAGGGTTAGGGTGAGGGGGTTAATCCAACACTCATAGCCCCGCAGCTCTTCCTTAATCCACCCTAATGCGCACCCACTTCTTCCTGCGACTCCGCCACAACCTGAATACTCGCCAGCCCCGGATTCTGCAAGGTCTCCTGTGTGCGCGCACGACCATTCCGCGTCTCGCGCAAATAGTCTTCCTCGCTCACGCCAATGTACCCCACCTGAATGAGGCTCATCCCGGCGGGTAGGTCGAACGGCTTCGTCTCGCGCATCGACACCTCGCCGTTCTCTTCGTCGAAGGCCAGCACGTCGTACTGCGTCTTCGGCCCGGGTATTACCACCTGGTATCGGTTCGCAAGCGGCGCATCGTTCAGCGCCCGCACCTGCACCTGCACTCTCCTCGCCTGCTCGTTGTACACGCGATACGTCACTGCCTGCCCATGGCGCATGTCGCGCAGCAGTATTTCACGGCGGGCTTGCTCGGGCCACACGGAACCCAGCGCTTCTGCCCCGGTGAGGGAGAGGAAATCCCACGCCGGAATCTCAGGAGTTCCCCATTCCTTCACCTCCTGCATGATCCCGAAAGAACTTAGTTGGACCAGCGCGGTAGCGGTAATGGTGATCGCTACCATGCCACGATCGAACTGGGCGCGCCCCGCGAGAATGCGCCCGCCTTCAGGCGGTACAACAACAGCCAACTCCTCCGCGCCCCACGTGATGGTCAATGCGCCGCCCGCGCCGGGCGCGACATCCAACAGCACCGCACGCTCGCCACCATTGGGCATCAACAGGCCCAGCGTGTGCGCTTGCCCGGGTTGCAAGGTAAGGGGGCCAGAAGCATCGGGCTCACCCGGCACACACATTCCATACTGCACTTCCTGCGCATTCGGCGCATGGGCCAGAAAGATCCCCTGGTACGCCACCCGGCTGAAGCACGAAGACAGCAGCGACCCCGCCAAGGCATCGCCGGTTTCCGTCTTGCCATCCAGCAGGAACCACGCGTTCGTAGGGTCAGGAAATTGTACATCGGGCTGGAGCAACTGAAGTCGAGCAGGATCACTCAGCACTTCCGAATAATGACGCAAGATACGGGGGCGTTCTTTCCAAGTGCAGTAAAACGCGTCGCCATCGCTGGACCATTCATCGAGTTCTTTCCCGAGGGTTTGATGGGCTGTAACAGGATAGGGAAAGTTTCTTGAATGGTAAAGACTCATCGACAAGACCAAGGGAAAACTTACCACAAAGACGATTACTTTATAGCTCCAATGCGGCCATACTTCCGGTGAAATAAACAGTCCAAATCCTATCCCGACATTTGCTAGCAAGATCGGTAAAAAGAAAATGAAATACTTTGTATTCCATGGATGGTCAGGTGGAAAGAGATAGAAGAGAGCGAATGGCAACACAAGCGCGCTAAAGGAAATAATCGGCCAAAGTATGTTGCGCGCCGCTCCATAAATCATTCCGGCTCCGGCCAACCCCAGCAAGACTATTAGCTTATCGCTTCCCATCATCTCCACCAACCGATTGCCCAAGAACACCGGCGTCACATCAAACAGTGGTGGCAGCGGCTGGGCCAGGTCAGGCCAAGCGAGATGCTTGGTGACTTGATGAAGCGAATCTCGCAGACCAAATGCAGCCAGCCCCGCCAGCAATACCACACCGCCCGCTGCCTGCAAGGAACGTCGGGGATGTTTCCGAAAGACTTGCCGCCACTGTGGCAGGAGCAGGAAGAACGGCAACACCGCACACACCGACGCAAGGAAGAGGTAGCCCGCGAAGTGGGTAAGCGCCACGCCCACTGCGCCAAGGGCAAACAGCACAATGCCCGAGGGCTTCTGCTGCACGCCACCGCGCCAGAGTCCCCATAGGCAGAGGGTTGCGGTCAGTGCCAACATGGGGTAATAGCGCGCGTCTCGACACCACTCGATGTGGAAGGAATTGAACGCCAGCAGCGCCGCCGCCATCAGCCCGGCCCGCGCACCCGCCACCGCATTCACCAGTGCGAACAACAGCAGAATGGTGAGCGTGCCTTCGATAACGCCGGGCATACGCAGGTTAAACGGCGACGGCTCCCCCGCCAAGTCGAGGTATGCCTTCTGTGCCAGAAACGCCAACGGCGGACGCCCCGCGATATCGGTGAAAACTTCCCCATACGATATCAGCGGCAGCCCCGTCGCCAGCTCTTCGTCCTCAGTCAGGTCCGCCGCGCCCAGCGTGTCCACGCGTACCCAGAAGCCCACGCCCACCAGCGCAAGCAAGGTCAGCATCACGGCCCATGGTTTCAGCCGGGCGAATGCAGACAGAGGGGCAACCTCAGATACCATAGCCCCCTGTCACTTCCAGTGTGTGGCCCGTCACATAACTCGCCAACGGCGACGCAAGGAACAACACCCCGCCCGCCGCTTCTTCCGGCGTGCCGGTGCGCCCCATGGGAATCACCATCAGCGACATGTCGCGCAGGTGCGAAGGGATGCCCAACTGAATCTGCTCGCCGTCCACCGTCACCGATTCATTCAGCGCCTTGTCCTGCGTCAGGCGCGTTTCAATAAAGCCAAACGCAATCGCGTTACACCGCACCCCAAAGCTGCCCCATTCCTTCGCAATCGTCTTGGTGAACCCCACCACCCCCATCTTCGCGGCAGAATAATTCGCCTGCCCGGCATTGCCATGCAGCCCGGAAGTGGACGAAACATTAATGATGCTGCGCGGCTCCGGGCGCACGCCGCTGGCCGCTTCGTTCTTCGCCGCCTCGCGCATGTGCGGAGCCGCCGCCCGTACCATGCGAAACGGCGCAGCCAAATGCACCGCCATCATCGCGTCCCACTGCTTGTCCGACATCTTGTGCAACATGCCATCCCACGTGTAGCCCGCGTTGTTCACCAGCGTATGCAACACCCCATACTTCCCAACCGCCTCCTCCACCAAATGCGCCGGAAAATCCGGGTCCGTAATGTCCCCCGCCACAGCAATGGCGTCTCCGCCG
>JBIKMR010000380.1:0-3268 GCA_044359155.1 Candidatus Hydrogenedentales bacterium
GTTCATCTTCGCCTTCTATTGGGGCGACAAAGATTCCCGCAAGCAGACGCACTGGATAGTCGGAACGCTGGCTGCCGTGGCGATTACGTTGGCGTGGTACATCCCTGCGCGCTTGCTGGCGGGAGAGAGCGCCGAGGAAGCCGTGCAGAGTGGTATTGCTGGGAACCTATTCCGCAACACCATTGGCCGCATGGTGATGGGAGTGAGCAAGGCGCAGTGGCCGTGGTATTACGCCGAGACCATTCCGGCGGATTTGCTGCCGTGGACCTTGCTGCTTCCGTGGGCCCTGCCGTGGTTTTGGCGCAACCGAAACGAAAGCGCCATGCATCGTCTGTTGTGGTGCTGGTGCGTGCCTGCGCTGATTTTCTTCTCAATAAGCGTGGGCAAGCGCGCGGTGTACATACTGCCGCTGTTTCCCGTGTTCGCCATCATCCTTGCCGCCAGCCTCGAAGATTTCCGCAAGGCCGCGCCGCGCTGGCAAACCACCGTGGCCGTGTTGTGGGGCGTGCTGTTGATTGCGCTCGGGCTGGCGGGCATTGGCGGTGGCATTTGGCAGCAGGATACTGGGCACTTGTTGCCGATGATGGTATTCGGAATCGTAGCGCTGGCCGCGGGCGTGGTCGTGGCGATGCAGGCGCGGAGTGCCAATGGCCGTTCTCCCGGCGTGCTGGCCTTCGCCATGGCCTGCGTACTCGCGGTGGCTCCCTTCACCGTGTTCCCGCTCATCAACGATTTCAAGGGGGCATCCGATTTCTGCGCTCCCCTGCGCGCTGCCGAGGAGAGGCACCCGGACTATCGGCTCTATTCCGTCGGCTTCTCGCGCGAGGAGTACATCTACTATGCCGACCATTTCCACACGCCGGTGTTGATGGACCTGGTGGGGCGGGAGCAGATTCCGGAGGAAGACTTGATCGCCACGGCCACGTTCCAGCGGGATGCGAAGAAGGCGCTGGGCAAGGCGGTGGAAGATTCGGCGATCAGCGACTGGGCGAACATCACCGATGCCGAACTGGCCACCCTGCACGATGCCGCACGCAAGGCGCTGGATGACGACGAGGACTTGGACCATGACCGCCTGCCCGCGTTTGAGGCGGCGCTGCACGAGGAAGTGATGTCTTTCTGGAGTGACTTCACCGCGCCGGACGTGGCCTACATGATGACGCAGGAAGCGGACTGGAAGTGGCTGTTGGCCCTTGAACCCAGCCTGCGTGGGGCAAAGTTGATCCACGCTCAGGGCGTGGGGAGCCGCCGGGTGTTGCTATTCAGCAACGGCAACGAGTAGGGAATCGCGAGAAATCAAGCCAGCAGTAATCTCTTGACGCGATATGTGAAAAATAGTATTCTCTTTACAACAACGCGATAAGCGTTGCTTGAGGAGAGATACCGATGAATCGCGCGATCCGTTCTGGCATGGGCTTGGCGTTCTTGTTTGCGGCCTGGTGCCCAGTTGCGCTGGCCGAAGGGGGGTGGCGGTTGGAGTTGAGCGGGGGCACGGCGCTAGACAGCTCGAACCTTGATCGCAGTGGCGACCTGCTGATTACCGGCTACCTGGATTACGAAATTCCCACGACATCGCACACCACCTTAATCATTCGAACGATGCCGCTGTTTGTGTATGAGCAGCAAGACACGTTGGAAAGCTGGTGGAATGAGCTGGTATCCGAACGGGATATTGATTACGACGACTTGGTGTGGGGCGCGGGGGCTGGCTTGGCCGGGCGCCTCTATACGAAGGCGGACGAGCATCAGGGATTCTTTTTGGAACTCGAAGCCCTTGCCTTTGCACACACTGGGGAGATCAAGGGGGACGACTCCTCCATAGATTTTCTGACGGGCGTTGGCCTCGGGTATCAATTCAGAAGCAACTGGCAAGCGTTGGTGCGCGTTGAACATATTTCCAATGCAGGCCTGGGTGACTTGAATGCCGGAGTGAATGCGGTGCGCTTGGGCCTGGGGTATCGGTTCTAGGATCACCCTATTCGGCGGGTGCTCAAGTCGTGTGGGCGACGAACTCCTCCAAGCGACAGCGAAACCCGCCGAAGCTAAAGTTTTAGCAGGCTCGCTGAATTCCTGCATTCGCAGGAATGACGATCCCTATTGGTTTTATCTCACATGAAGCAGGCGCTTTTCCGTGACGACCTTGCCCACGGGTTGATCATGGGGTTCATGGGGAATGGCTTCCAGTACTTGGAAGTCGAATGCGAGTCCGACTTCACGCCCTTCGTAAGTAGATAAAAACAGATCGAAATAGCCAGAACCATATCCAATGCGATGACCACTATGATCCCATACGATGCCGGGGACAAAGCAGAGATCAGCGGTTTGTGGGTCTTTGATGACGGGGCAGGCGTCGTGGGGTTCGAGGATTCCGAAGCGTGCGCGGGAGAGGTGGGCGAGCTGGGTGATCTTTCGCCATTCGAGTGTTTTGCCGGGGAGGGAGCGGGGGACGGCGACTTCGCAGCCTTGGTCGAGCAGGGCCTGAATGAGGGGCTGGGTGTGGACCTCGTTGTCCTTCGTGCTGACGATGCACAAGGCGCGCTTGGCGTCTCGGACTTCGGGCAGTTCGAGCACGCGGCGGGTAATGGCTTCCGAGCCTTCGCGCCAGTCTTCCTGGCTCATGGCCTGACGGCGTTGCAGGAATTGCTGGCGGAGTTCTTGTTTGCGTTCGATGTTGCTGGACATAGCGAGCGATTGATTCCTTATATGGGGAAAAGATTGCCGGGTGCTTCCGGGGCTTCCTGATTCCATTTTTCACGTAAGGCTTATTTTACAGGGTTCGTGTGCCTAAACGTATCTGGCACGCGCTTTGCGATACAGCCCGCAGGGCGGGGTCCCATGCCCCGCTTTGTGAGTGGTTGGTCCAGCGGAGAGGCATGAGTGTCCCACATGCCAATGTCCGTCGCGGGATTTCCGTTGGACCACCTTCTGGTTGCTGCGGCCTGATGGGGCCGAAACGATAGCGCGGAGCGGCGGATGATCTCAGGACTGTATACGGCGGCGAGCGGCATGATTGCCGTGGAATCCCGGCAGGAAACGGTGGCGAACAATATCGCCAACGCGGCCACGCCGGGTTTCAAGCGCCAGCAGCCGGTCACGATGGGGTTCTATGAACTGTTCAGCGGCAAGCTGCGCAACCCCGCGACGTTCCAGATCAAGGCAGCGCCGGGCGGCGGGCCGAAGATGGTGGAGACCTACCCGGACCTGCGGGACGGGATGCTGCAACACACGGAGAACCCCTTGAACCTTGCGCTGCAGGGGCCGGGGTATT
>JBIKMR010000381.1:0-3247 GCA_044359155.1 Candidatus Hydrogenedentales bacterium
GAAGACGCGTCCCCCTTGGTGCCCGCAGGGGAAGCCAACGACTTGATGAATACGGTAGACTTCACGCCCCCCGGCTTTGTACCTGGAACTAACTGACGGAGATTGACCGATGCTTAAACAGACTGCCTTCATGCTGGCCCTGGCCGCCACCCCGCTGATGTCGGGCTGCGCCCATGCCATGACGGAATACCGCGCGCCCGTTGGCGTGGCCACTGCCCGCCCGGCGGGCGAGGGCTGGGTGGACCTATTCTCCCCTGAAAACCAGGCCCACTGGAAAAATGTTACCGATGAGCAAAAGGTGTGGGAGTTCGAGGGCGACGTGATGCATGTGCTCGGAACGCCCGGCACGGAATACTTTTCCTGGACAAAGCAGGAATTCTCTGACTTCGAGTTACATGTCGAGTTCAAGCTGGGGGCAGACGCCAACAGCGGCGTGTTCGTCCGCACTTCTCCGGCAGACCCTGTGCAAAAAGGCATGGAAGTACAGGTTTACGGCGACTATGGGCAGGTGCCCAATCGCAACAGCAGCGGTTCGCTTTACGACGTGGCCTGCCCCATGTTCAACATGCTGCTGCCTTATGGAGAGTGGAACTCCTATGACATCACCTGCAAGGGATCGAGCCTAGTTGTCGTCATGAACGGCTGGAAAATTCTCGACCTCGACCTGTCCAGGATGACTACCCCGATCGGCAAGTTTGATACCCCGCTGGCAGAGCTGCCGAAGGTGGGTCATGTGATTCTGCAAGACCACGGAGCGGAAGTGTGGTTCCGCAACCTGGTGATAAAGCCACTCTGAGATGGAACTTTCGCCCGATCAGCGCGACTGGCTGGCCTTGGCATTGTCGCCGGGGATTGGCGGCACGCGCATGGTGAAGCTGCTGGCACGCTTTGGCACGCCGGGCCGGGTGTTGGCTGCGTCTGAGGCAGAGCTGGCGGAGGTGTTGGGGGATACGTTGGCACAGCGGCTGCGTGCCTACCGGGAAGTCAGCGAGGTGGCAGAGCAGGAAGCGCGGATGCGCGACTACGAAGCGTGGATATTGACCCTGGACGACCCGCGCTATCCCCTGCCGCTGGCGGAAATCTATGACCCTCCGATGGTGCTGTGGGGACGCGGTACTTTGGAGGAAGTGGACGGCTGCGCGGTTGCCATTGTCGGCACGCGACATGCCACGGAGTACGGCATCAAGGTGGCGCGGAGGCTGGCCGGAGAACTGGCCGCGCGCGACGTTACCATTATCTCAGGGCTGGCCGCAGGCATAGACACGGCAGCGCACGAAGCCGCCATCGAGGCAGGCGGACGCACCATTGCCGTGCTCGGCAATGGCGTGGATATCGTGTTTCCTGCAGAGAACGCCGCGCTGATGCACAACATCCTGCGGCAAGGCTGCGTGGTGTCCCCGTTCCCGATGGGGACCAAGGGCTTTCGCGGCAATTTCCCCCAACGCAATCGCATCATAAGTGGGTTATCGCTAGGCGTTGTCGTGGTCGAGGCGCCCCCCGGCAGCGGCTCCTTGCTGACTGCACGCGACGCCGCCGAGCAAGGCCGGGAGGTGTTCGCCGTGCCGGGGCAGATTACCAATCGAAATTCCCTCGGGCCCCATTCGCTGATCAAGGAAGGGGCCAAGCTGATTGAGACCGTCGAGGATATCCTTGTCGAGCTGAACGTGCCCGCCTCGGTACGCCAAGGCGTTGCAGTCCCCGCTGGGGAATCTTCGCAGCAGGAACTCGCCCTGCCCGAGGTTGCTCCCCCGCGCCCAGCTCCCCCGGCGAATCTTTCCCCCACCGAATCCACCGTGCTTGCCTCGCTCTCACCGGACGGTTCCTTCGTAGATGAAATCTCGCTGGTCTGCCGCATTCCCGTGTCAGAAGCCCTAAGTACGCTGACCATGCTGGAACTCAAGGGCCTGGCCCGCCAATTCAGCGGCAAGCGCTTCGCGCCGCGATGAGCTATCGCCACCCCCCTGCATGGCTTTCAGACGAATCCCTGTCGCCACCTCCGTTGGTGGGGCCTGTGCTTGAAGCGATGACCGTTGCCCAGCGCGCGGGCATGTGGATGCGAGCGCGAAAACCGAAAACGCGCGTGGATGCACGCGTCATCAGTTTCGGAAACATAACGGCGGGCGGCACGGGGAAGACGCCTGCGGTAATCGAACGGGCGCAGCAGGAAGTCGCAACCGGAAATCAGGTCGCCGTAATTACCCGTGGCTACGGCAGCGCCCCGAGCAACGAACCGCTGCTCGTAGCGCCAACGCAAACTATTGACCCTGAACAGCTTGGGGACGAAGCAAGCCTCATCCGCCTGCGCGTTCCAGAGGTATTCATCATCAAGTCCGCCGACCGCGTGGCCGGGGCGCGGGCCGCCATTGCCGAAGGCTGCACCTGCCTCATACTGGACGATGGCTTTCAAAGCCTGAACCTGGAGCGGGATGAGGACATCATATTGCTTGATGCAACGCATCCCTTTGGCAACGGTCACCTGATTCCACGCGGCATCTTGCGCGAACCACCTGCGGCATTGGCGCGCGTCACGGAAGTGTGGCTTACTCGCTGCGACCTTGCGCCGAATCTGGATGCAAGCAATGCAGCGGTAACGCGTTACCACGGCAAGCCCCCTGCCCGACTGACCCGCCATGCCCCGGCTGGCATGTGGCGCGTGTGCGACGGTGCAACGTTTAGTGCAGATATAGTGCGGGGTAACAAAGTGTTTCTTGCCTGCGGCATCGCAAGGCCGGAGGCATTCGAGCGGACAGTAACCGAACTGGGCGCAATGGTGAGCGGGCGGCTTTACCAGCGCGACCATCAGGCCTTCCGCGCGGATGTGCTGCCGAAGGAAGGGTTGGTCCTCGTGACCGAAAAGGATGCCGTGCGCCTGCCGGGTGCGCGGGACAATGTGTATGCGCTCGCGGTGTGTCTGGAAGATTTTACATAGGCACGGGCTTCCGGCCCATGATTACAACTTCTTGCAGACCACGCTTTCCCAGAGTTCTTCCACTTCCTCGGGATCGCCCAAGTGGCCAATCTCCCACGTGGCAGCGTTGGCTGCGGCGGCTCCGGCAGCCACCTTGAGGGCGGTTTCCGGTTCACGCTCTTCGGCCATGCCCATGGCAATGCACGCGGCAAAGACATCGCCTGAACCCACCGGGTTCACCTCTTTCACCTTGGGCGGGGTGACGCGGAAATACTCGTCTTCCCACACGGCATAGATATCGCGCGGGCCGTCGGAGATGATCGCAATCTGCACGCCCTT
>JBIKMR010000127.1:0-11647 GCA_044359155.1 Candidatus Hydrogenedentales bacterium
TTGGGCCACGCCGCGCAACAGCCACGCCCGGCCCCAGTGGTCACTGCGGTTCACGCTGGAGCGCAGCGCCCCGGTGGAAATTTCGACCGCGCGGTCATACTCCTGCTTAGCCAGCGCATCCCGCACGTAGCCCTCGTAGACGGAGACTTGGTACTGGGTGACCCGGAGGGCCAGCGTGCGGATCGCGGTGATACCCAACAGGGCGACGATGGCCAACACCACCACGAGGATGGCTTGGTTGATCACGGGGAAAACGGGGGTCTCTGCCGCCTCGGGGACGGGCTGGACAGCCGCTGGGGATTCGGTCATGGTGGGTCTCCCGGGCAGGCGCTTTTGCGCCCAGCCGCACCATACAGTACAATATGGAGAAGACACCGCGCCAAGTCTGGGCGCAATAGTGGGGATGTTCGCGTATTGTCCTCGACGACACAACGCCGGATTATCGTATCCCTTTGCATGGTTACCGATGCGCTTTTGCTGTGGATTGCCCTCAGCCTCGTGTCGCTTTCTCGCGCGGATACGCTTATCTATCTGGACAACATCGAGCGCCTGTATTTCGAGCAGGTGCTGGTGCTCTTGTCATACTTGGGCGCATGCGTTTACTTCGGTGCCTACCAGCCTTCCCGCATCACTGACCGTTTCGACACCATGTACTTCGTGTCGCTCGCGCTGTTCGGCATGGCGGCGGCGCAGGTGTTGCTGGCCACGCTTGCTCCGCGTGACTATCTGGCCATATCTCGTCGCGAGTTACTGCTGGCCCCGGTGGTGGGCGTGGTGCTGGTCTGCGCGTGGCGCTTTGTGTTTTGCAGCCTGGCCCCCCGCTTTGGTTCGCTGCACCGTATGTTCTATATCTTCGGCGACGAGACCGAATCCGCCAAGGTAGCCGACGAGATTGCCCGCAATGACACGTTCTGGGCCGAGGCCAATCGTGCCACGCTGGACGAGGTGAAGGCCGAACTGGCGGCAGCCGCCGAGAATGGCGCGCCGAATCCCTTTGTTGACCGCGACGCGATCATCGCCAGCGCGCGGGAATCGAGCGACATTGCGGCGACCACCAAGGCGCTGGAATTCTGCGAGGCGCACTTTGGTCGCGTGTACTTGTATCCCTCGCTGCACGACCTGCTGCTGTTTCGCCACACCAACCTGCTGGCGGTGGCCGGGATACCGCTGATCGAGCTGACCAATCGTGACGCCTGGCAGCCCTACGCGCAGCTGAAGCGCAGCGTGGATTTGGCCGCCAGTTTGGTGGGCCTGTTGCTGGCATCGCCCATCTGCCTCGTCACGGCGGTGGCCATCAAGCTCACCTCGAATGGTCCCATCTTCTACACACAGGAACGCATGGGGCGGCATGGCCGCACCTTTAATCTTTATAAGTTTCGCTCAATGCGCACCGATGCCGAGGCGGCGACTGGCGCTGTGTGGGCCAGCGCGAACGACGACCGCGTAACTCCCATTGGACGCTTTATTCGCAAGCACCGCATCGACGAAATACCCCAGCTGATCAACGTGCTCAAGGGCGACATGAGCCTAATCGGTCCGCGCCCTGAGCGCCCCAAGTTCCATGCCGAATTCTGCGAGCAGTGGCCGCTATTCGACAGGCGACTCGAAGTGCGCCCCGGCGTCACCAGCCTGTCCCACGTGCTCGGGTCGTACAGCTCGAAGCCGGAAGATCGCCTGCGCTACGACCTCATGTACATCAGCAGCCTGTCCCCGCTGAACGACTTCCGCATCGCCCTTGCCACCGTGCGCGTGGTGCTTGGCGCGAAGGGGGCGCAATAGCCATGCAGCACGCCACCTTCAGCAACGAGCGCGCCGTGCTCGGCCAGTGGGCCGGGGTGTTATCCGTTATCGCCGTGCTGGCGCTGGCCGTGAACATTGGCGTGTATCGCCATGTGCAGGAACTGAAAGCCAACAGCCCTTGGACATACGTGAAGCAGGGCATGGAGCGGATGCGCGCCAACGATTTTGACGCGGCGCTGGGCTGCTTTCGCCAGGCCGCCAGCGTTGACCCCACCGCCCCCCTGCCGCATGAGCACATGGGCCGACTGCACTACGAGCGGCAAGAGTTCGCCAAGTCTGCCGAGGCTTTCGAGCAGGCCGTAAAGCTGGGCAGCACCGACGCCGACGCGCGCGGCAAATTGCTCTGGGCGTATATCCACACCAATAAGTTTGCCGAGGCCGTGGCCCTGGGCGAGCGCAGCCTGAAAGAAGGCACCGCCACCCCGCAGTTCCCCCGGTGGATTGCCGAGGCTTACTATCGCGGCGGCAAGGTGGAAGACAGCATCCGCTACTTTGAGCTCGCCCTCGAGCAGCAGGAAGACCTTTACGTGATGAGCAAGCTGCTCAGCGCCTACGAAAAGACCGGGCGTATCCGCCAGGCAGAGACCCTCCGCCAACGCATCGAAGTGCTCGAAGCCAGCTAGCGCACCTAAGGTTTACCGTAACCTTAACCCGTCATTCCTGCGAAGGCAGGAATCCAGTTCCGCTGACGCTTGCGGGCGTACTTCGCCCGTGCAATAAATGCGCCCGGGCGAATCTCTTCGTTATGTGCGGCGCGCCCCAAAGGGTTACCCAATCCCCAACACCCGCTTGGCGTTCTCTCGGTACACCTTTGCCTTTACTTCCTCGGGCAGGTCTATCTCGGCGTAGAGGCTGAGTTGGGGGACGCCTTGGCCGGGGGCGAGGTAGTCGGTGCCGAACATCATGCGGTCGGCGCGGCGGGTTAGGAAGGCTTTGCCGAAGTTGATGTCGCGGGCGATGGCGCCCGCGCCGCTGCCTGCGGAGAGGTCGCCGTAGAGGTTGGGGTATTGCTCCATGAGGGCGTCGAGCGCGCCGCCGGGGGCGACGGGTCCGTCGGGGTATCCGCCGAGGTCTTGCGTGGTGCAGTCTCCGCTGATGGCGGCCCACCACCCGGGGCCATGGCCGATGAAGGTGGTGTCAGGGCATTGGCGCAGGGCGTTGGCCAGGCCGGGCAGGCCGGGCGTGTCGGTGTTGCGCACGTTGTCGAGGTGGAAGAGCAGGGGCAGCTTGAGTTCCCCGCAGGCGTGGTAGATCTCGAGGTTACGGGGATCGTCCACGGGAACGCCTACCTTGTGCTCGCCAAAGCCGCGCGCGCCTGCGTCCACGTATTTCTTAATCATGTCCACCTTGCGCTGCACGCCGTCGTGCTCGACGGTGCGGGGGTCTATCGAGCAGAAGGGAAGCAGACGGTCGCGGTGGGGCTGGGTCTCGGTGAGGACGTAGTCCACGCTGATGGGGTAGTCGAAGGACTCGGGGGATATTAGCGGCATGACGACGGCGTGGCTGATGCCGTTTTCGTCCATCCACTTGAGCAGGTTGCTTGCGGTCAGCGCGGGCCGCGCGCCCCAGCCTTGGCCAATGTGGGTGTGTACGTCAACGTAGCGCGGCTCGGGCTTGGGTATGTCTGCCTGTGCTGCGCGGGCAGCGGCGAGGCCAAGTGCGGATGTGGCGAGGAAGGTGCGTCGGTTCATGGTGGCGGCCCCTATTCTGCGGTGAGGTAGGCGATGAGGTCGGCCATGGCCTCGGGGGTGATGGCGCTTTCAAATCCCTCGGGCATGATCGAGAGGGCTTCGCTGCGGATGTCCTCGATGTCGGCGCGGGGGATCGTGTCGGTCTCGCCGTGGGCGCGCTTGAGGGTGATGGTGGTGGCGGTCTCGGCGGCGATGATTCCCGTGTGGGTTTCAAAGTCCGCCGTCTCGATGGTGTAGTTCACGTACTGCGGGTTCAGTTCGCGGTTGGGGTCGAGCACGTTGAGCAGGATTTTTTCGGCGCCTGCCTGCGCGATGGTGGCGAGGTTGGGCCCCACATCGCTGCCTTGATCGCGCACGCGGTGGCAGGGGGTGCAATGCTGGGCAAAGACCAGTCCGCCGCGCGCGGGGTCGCCGTCGAGGTCGAGCGTCTTGCGGTATTGCTCGATGATCTCGTTGCGGCTGGAGGGCTGTGCCATGCCCAACAAGCCAACGGCCTCGGCGCGGATGTCCTCATCGGGGTGGTTGGTGAGGGCGTGACGTCGGGTGGAGTCCAGGTCAGTTGCGCGGAAAGCGCCATTACGCAGGGCGGCCAGCAGCGCCTTGGTGGATGCCGCGCGGCGGAAGATGATCTCTATGGCCTGCGCGCGGCGGGCGGGGCTGAGGCCACTCCACGCTGAGAGCAGGGTCTGTACCACGTCGGGGTGGTCGATGCCACCCAATGCATCAAGTGCCGCGGCCTGTACTTCCTCGGGGGCCAGCGCGGACACCAGCGGCAGCAGCACGGGCAACACCTTGGCGGCGTCTGCCGAACGCAGCACGCGCACGGCCTGCGCGCGCGCGGCGGGCTCTGCCGATTCGTCCGCCGCGGTAGCCTTGGCTTCTTTCACCAGCCGCGCCAACATGTCTGCCGCGCCGCCCGAGGATTTGCCCAGCGGGCCGGACTCGTGGAGCGCGAGCAGCATCCCCTCGGCAAGTGGGGGGTGCGTTGCGCTGAGGCGCTCGACAGCGGCCAGCGCGGCGGCGGATTCGCCCACGCTGCCGGATGCCCCAGCCATGCGGGCCAGCGGGGTCATCCATTCGCCCGCGTCGGTCTTGTCGGTGAACTCGGCATCCTGTGCCAGCGCATCGGCCAAGCGGCCCGAGGCGGCCCCGGCGGAGCAGAGCACGGAGGCGCGCACACGGGCTTCGGCGGTGTCGGTGCGGGCGAGGGTGGCGAGCGCGGGCAGGCGGTCTTCCTCGGGGGCAAAGGCTAGGCTCCATCCGGCTTGCAGGCGCACCCACGCGTTGGGATCTGCCGCACACTTGAGCGCGGCGGAGCGCACGTCATAAATATCCATGCGGTTTTCCGCCAGCCGCAGCGCGTGCGTGCGTACCATCGGGTCTGCATCGGCCAATGCCAGCGCCAATGCACCGCCGCCCAGAGCGCCCATACCATCGAGCGCATAGAGGGCGCGCATTCTTCCCTGCGGTTCGGGGCTGTCCTTGGCGAAGGCTTCGAGCACGGGGGCCACGGATTTGTCTTGCCGCTCGAAGAGCAGGCGTGCGGCGGTTTCGGCGTGCCATGAATTCCGGTGCGCCAGCAGGGGAACAAGGTCGGCGGAGGCGAATTGCGACAAGCGCGGCGGGGCCTTGGGGGTGAAGCCCTCGGGCGCGATGCGGTAGATGCGACCCCGGTCGTTGCCGCTGTTGAGGTCGAGGTGTTTCTTGATGATCTCCGGCAGGCTGTCCGGGTGCTCGATCACCTCGCGGTACATGTCCGCCACGTAGAGGCAGCCATCGGGGGCGTTGGCGAATTGCACGGGGCGGAACCAGATATCGGTCGAAGAGATGAACTCGACGCCCTCGTCCACGCGCACGCCGGAAAGATTCGTCCCATTCTCCTCAATCCGCTTGCGATGGATGAGGTTGCCCCCCACGTCACCGACGATGACCTGCCCATAACACTCGGTGGGCCACGCGTCGCCGCGGTAGATGGTGACGCCGGTGGCGCTGGTGAAGTAGCCTGCCGCCCGGCCCCCGCCCTCCACAATGCCGGGCACGATGCCCTTCATGCGCAGGCGGGTACGCACTTCGCGCCACGGCTCGACCGGGCTGCGGCGAAACACGTCGGCTGCCGCGCCGTCTGCGGCAATGCCTTCGCGCGCGGCCGGCGGGGTGAACCACGGGTTGCCCGCGGCGTAGCGGTCGTCGTACCAGGTCCATTGCAGGTGGTCGCTGTTCGAGCAAACGAAGCGGCGGCCCCACGCGTCGAAGGTTGCGCCGTGTTGCGCTCCCCCACTCTCGGCGCGCAGGGCGCGGGTGCGGGGATCGAAGGAGAAGTCGCGCCCGCCCAGCGAGATAGGTTCGGCGTCGGGCTGGGCGGCGGGAACCACGCTGCCGCCGGATGCGCTGGTCGCGCCATAGATGCGGTTGTCGGGTCCCCAGAGGAAGGTGTTCATCAGGCCCTGCACGTTGGACAGGGCGAAGCCGGTGTAGACCGTTTCCACCACATCAGCGCGGTTGTCGCCGTCGGTGTCCTTGGCATAGAGGATGTTGGGCGGCACGCCGATGAACACGCCGCCGTCGTAGCAGGCCACGGCCACCGCCCATTCAAGTCCCTCAACATAGGGCGTCTGCTTGTCGTACACGCCGTCGGCGTCGGTATCTTCGAGCAGGCGGATGGTGCAGGGAATGGTCTCGCGCTCCTCGGAGTAGCCGGTCATCTCGACCACGAACATGCGGCCATCCGCGTCAAAGGCCATGGCGATGGGGTCGCGCAGCAGGGGTTCCGAGGCGGCCAGCTCCATGCGGAAACCCGGCTGCACGGCAAAAGTGTCGAGCGCGGCTTGCGGCTCGGTGGGCGCAATGCGGGGCAGCTCTGCCGCGTAGTCGCGGTCGATGCTGTCGTCCTCGGCGTGGGCGTAGGCACAGGCGAGACCGGAGCAGACAGTGGCGGCGACGAGAAAGCGATTGATCATGGCAGCGGGCACCCCTTGCGATATGCGCCCATACCTTGGCGGGATTGGGGGGCGCGTATCAACTTGGCGTTTGGCGGGGGGCAGGTGCTTGCAACTATTGCGGGTAACCCCCTCACCCTAACCCTCTCCCCCTGCCAGGGGGAGAGGGGACCAGAAGAGCGCTTACTCTAAATGAAATCATGCAATACGAAGACACTGCTCCTCTGGTCCCCTCTCCACCGCTTGCTCTGCCGAAGATACTTGACGAGGACAGAGATTCGGGGGAGAGGGTTAGGGTCAGGGGGAAATGCTAAAACCCGATCTTGGATGTCGTATGCATGATTCATCAAGACGCGCTATGGCACCGGTCATTCTGGGTTGGGCGCGAGGCGATCGTGCGCGGGCTGGTATCGGGGGTTGAGGTGCAGGGCTTCGCGGTATTTCTCTCTCGCGCTGGGGGTGTCGTGTCGGGCCTCGTCGATCAGGCCGAGGTGGTACCAGCTTGCCCAGGAGCCGACGCCGGGCACGTCTTCGGGCAGGCCGAGGGAGAGGCGGTAGGCGGCCTCGGACTCGTTGAGCTGGCCGGATTGCAGCAGGGCGTAGCCGAGGGCGTGGAAAAAATCGGCGGCGCGGGTGCCCTCGTGGGCGAGGGCGTGGTGTTGCTGGAGCAGGGCCAGCGCGCGGGCGGGGTCGCCCGCGTTGATGTGCGCGTAGGCCGCGCCGCACGTTGCGCCCGTGAGCACGCGCCTGCCCACTGCGCCGAGCCGTCCACGGGGCGGGCACGCGGTGAAGTCGATGGCGCGCAGGGCGTGCTCGAAGGCGATGGCGGCGGCGCGGTATCGCCCAAGGCTGAACCACGCCTTGCCCAACTGGTAGCGGAAGTACTCGTCGTCGGGGTGGGAGTCGAGTTCCTTGCGGAGCAGGGCAATGTTTCGGTGGGCCTTGGCGGCGGCTTGCGCGGGGGAGAGAGCGTAGCCGGTGTGGCGCAGGCGCAGGCCGGTGGCGATTCCCGTGGGCGTGCCACCCTCAGGGGGGACAAGTTGTTCGTGTACCGCGCCGACGTAGTGGAACTGCCGGGGAGAGAACACGCGGGCGGTGTGGTCGATGGCGGACACGCTGCCTACACCATCGGGCGAGAGGTTCACGATCTCGACCAAGCCCAGCGCGAGGCCGGGCGTGTTTGCAAATCGTGCCAATAACGCGCGCGCTTCCTCGGCGGAATTCGCCAGGGTCTCGTCCGCATCCACGGTGATGGCGCAGTCGCCGTTGGCTTGCAGGATGGCGAAGTTGCGTGCGGCGCTGAAGTCGTCGCACCAGGGGAAATCGAAGACACGCGCACCGTGGCTTTGGGCGATGCGGGGGGTGTCGTCGGTGGAGCCGGTGTCCACCACCACGATCTCGTTCACTGCATTGTGCAGGGCAGAGAGGCAACCGGGCAGGGTGGCGGCCTCGTTGCGCACGATGAGCAGCGCGCTAATAGCCATCGGCGTTGAACCGCACCGCGCCGCGCAGGGCGGCCTTCGAGTGGCCATGCCAGTGGCGAAGCAGCAGCCAGGTTGCAAGAGCTGCGCCGGTGGTGTCGGCGATGATGTCGAGCGGGTCCACGCTTCGCTTGGGAATGAAGCCTTGGTGAAACTCGTCGCTCAGGCCAAAGGCAACGGTGAAGACGACGGGCACCCAGAAAAGCACGCGTAAGGTGTAGGATTTGCCGGAATGCTTCATGCCGGTAAGCACCAAGCCAGCAAGCAGGCCGAAGGCGACGATGTGCTGGAGCTTGTCAAAATGCGGGAACAGGTCCGCCGTCACGGGCGGATCGGGCTGGCCCGATATCCAGAAGATGAGGCCGCAATAGGCGGTCACTAATATGTAGTAGGGCCAGAACACAAGGGCTTCTCCAAGGGCATACGTTACCATCTGACTCGGCACTGCTGTGAATGGTGCCACGCTTGGGCCGCGTGCATTACAATCGTCCGCGATAAACCGGAGGAGCAGCCATGCCTGAGGGCGAGACGATATTTGCGAAGATATTGCGGGGGGAGATTCCTTCGCAGGAGGTGTATTCAGACGAGCATGTGTACGCGTTCCGGGACATCAACCCCGGCGCACCGGTGCATGTGCTGATCATTCCGCGCAAGCCGATACCGATGATCAGCGATATCACCGAGGCGGACGCGGAGCTGGTGGGTCGGTTGTTCCTTGCCGCCAACAAGATTGCCATTGCCGAGGGCCTGACGGAATCGGGGTACCGGCTGGTGATCAATTGCGGTGAGGGCGCGGGGCAGACGGTGTTCCACCTGCACCTGCACTTGCTGGGCGGGCGTGCCATGTCCTGGCCGCCCTGCTGACCCATGGGCACAATTGACACATCGACCCAACTGTGCGCGGTCATCGGTAAGCCGGTGGGGCATTCGCTGTCCCCGCATATTCACAACGCTGCCTTCGCGGAGGCCGGGCTGAACTGGGTGTACCTCGCGTTTCAGGTGGAAGACCTGCCGGGCTGCATGGCGGGGATGCGGGCGCTGCCATCGTTTCGCGGGATGAGCGTGACGATTCCCCACAAGCAGGCCATCATTCCCCTGCTCGACGAGGTGGACCCCGTGGCCCGCCACATTGGCAGCGTGAACACGGTGGTCAACGAGGGGGGCCGCCTGCTGGGCCTGTCCACTGACGGCCCCGGCACCTTGCGCGCCTTTGCAGACGCGGGGGTAGACCTGACGGGCAAGCGGGTACTTTTCCTGGGAACGGGGGGCGCGGTGCGTGCGGTGGCCTTTGCCATGGCAGAACTGGCCGGGGTAGCGGGCATCACGCTGCTGGGCCGCACACCGGCCAACGTGGCGCAACTGGCGGCAGACCTGCGCGGTGCGCAGGTGCCCTGCGAAATAGCAGAAGGCGCGCTGGGCGACGACCTGCCAGGGCAGGTGGCCGGGCACGACGTCATCATCAACGGCACGCCGCTAGGAATGTACCCGGAGCATGTTGGCAAAACACTGGTGACCTCGGCTATGCTGCGCGCTGGGCATGTCGTGTTCGACATGGTATACCGCCCGCTCGACACGCAATTGGTGGTCGAAGCGCGCATGGCCGGGGCCACGGTCATTGGCGGGTTGGACATGCTGGTGAATCAGGCCGCGCTTCAGTTCGAGCGCTGGACAGGAGTTGTCGCGCCGCGCGACGCCATGTGGCGGGCGGCGCTGCAAGGACTGGGTGTGAGCGTGCCGCCCGCTTGAGGGCGGAAGGAGGGATACGCCCGTGAGCATGAAGGTGCATACGTTTGTCGGCAAGGCCAACCTCGAGGGCCTTCAGCAGATGAACAACCACGTGAACGACTGGCTGAAGCGCAACAAGATCGAGCCGGTCCACATTCAGCAGTCTTTTGGCACGGAACGCCACCATGGTTCGGCAGACGAGCCGGTGCTGGTGATCAGCCTTTGGTACCATGCCGAGGATGAGGAATTCTGATTTTTTGCGGCGGGTGTTGGCATCACGCGGCATCGCGTGTTACCATCAGCCCAAATCCTGACCACGCGCGCATTCCGGGCGCGACACCCGTGGTCGGGTGCGCCTGACGGAGAACCAAGCGGACCATGCGCCTCACTGACTACATCACCCAGAACTGTATTAATCCCAGCCTGCTCGCCGCCACCAAGGCCGAGGCGCTGAAAGAAATGACCCACCTGCTCTTTGAACAAAAGAAGATGCAGGGGGTGGGCCCCGCGCTGGACCAGATCATGGCGCGCGAAACCACCGAGAGCACCGGCATCGGCAAGGGCATTGCGGTACCCCATGCACGGGTGAGCGGGCTGAAGCAGCTGGTGTGCGCGCTGGGCCGTGTAAATGGCGGCGTGGAATTCGCCGCCGTGGACCGCAAGCCGGTACACCTTGTCTTCTTGATCTGCTATCCCCCCACGCAGCAAACCATCTACCTGAACTTCATCGCCACGATTGCGAAGGTGTTGCGAGAGACGGCGAACGTACAGGCACTGCTCGACGCGGAGAATGCCGAGGGCATATTCAAGGCACTGGAAACGGTGGGCGAGGAATTCGAGCAGCCCGAGAAGCACTACAAAAAAGACCTGACCGAGGAAGGCCTCGACCAGCTGCGCGACGCTCACGCAGACGTGTCGCTACTGGCGCGCCTGCAATGGCAGCAAGAGCTGTACGACAGTGCCAAGTCGGGCAAGAAGCAGATTCAGGAACGGATGGATAACATCCGCCAGTTGGTTACCCCGCGCATCCTCAAGCAGTACGACCGTTTGAGCAAGGCGCGCCCGCCGGCGTTGGTGCCGGTGGAGGGCGACACCTGCCAAGGGTGCTTCATGAAGCTGCCCTCGCAGTTTTCCCAGAAGGCGCGGCAGGACACCGAGCACCTGTACAGCTGCCCGAATTGCAGCCGCTTCATCTACATGGTTTAAGGCCGGGCGCTTGCGCGCACCGTGGAGGACAGGCTCGTGGATTTCGAGAAGGTAGATAAGCTGATCGAGCGGGTCGAGTTGTTCCACGGCCTGAACCGGGAAGAGCTGGTCAAGATTTTCTCGAAGGGCATGACCATGCGCGTGACCAAAGGGGAGACCATCTTCCACAAGGGCACAGTGGGCAGCCAGATGTACGTTGTGCTTGGCGGCAAGGTCGGGATATTCGACGGCAGCAAGCTGCTGGCCGAGCTGCACACGGGCGACATGTTCGGCGAAATGGCCCTGGTAAACCAGGAACCGCGCAGCGCTTCCGTGGTTGCGATGGAAGAATCGAAACTTTTCGTGCTCAGCGAGAATACCTTCCAACAGCTGCTCTCGAAGCGGGTGGCCATACAGATACTGCTCAACATCGTCCATTCGTTGAGCAACCGCCTGAAGAACGCCAACGCCAAAATCTAGCGCGTGGACCAATTCACTTGACGGCTTTGCGGCGTTGTTCATAGGATCACGCGTGGAAGCGCGCGCGAACTGGACGCGCTATGGAGGTTGCGATGCCGCTATCACGATGCCCCCGGACGGATAAGCTGTTTGATAATTCCGCTGGCTTGGTGCATCCAGATGCGCACCACGACGAAGAAGCGGACTACACGAAGATTCTGGATTACCTTGCCGAGCACCCCAACGCCAAGCCCTCCGAGGTGATGGCGGCGACGGGCGTCACTCAGGAATGTATCAACCGGATTGTCAAGTCGGGCAGGGTGATGGAGCTGGACGACGAAGCGATGAAGGCGTTGGAAATGGAGACTGC
>JBIKMR010000382.1:0-3246 GCA_044359155.1 Candidatus Hydrogenedentales bacterium
CGCATCGGGCTTACGCCCGATTCCTCCGCCGTCCGGCCCAGCGTGGGGGTGGGGGATCGCGTGCTCACTTACGACGGCACGGTGGCCGCCGGGAGCACGCTGGTGGTGGATGCGGCGGCGGGAGTGGTCCTGTTGGATGGCGTCGATGTGACGCCCTACACCGAGGGCCTCCCGCCGCTGCTTTCACCGGGGGACAACACCCTTGTCTATGCAGACGATTCGGTATCAATGCCCGACGTGGCGGCGAGCGTGGCCTTCCACGCGCGGTGGTGGTGAGCATGGACTACACGATTGAAGTCTACGACGCGGCGATGCGTCGCATCGCACGGTATCACGACACGCCTGTGCTCGAAGTGTGGGGGCGCGGGCCAGACCAATTCCCCGAGATACGCGGGGTGCTGCCGGAAATGCTTGAAGGATTCGGCCCGGGTTGCACGATGCGCGTGGGCATTGCCGGGCAGCCTCCGGTGTCTGCGCGCGTGGTGTCTACTGCGCCCGAATGGAGCGACGCGCAAAAGCTGATTCTCGAAGACTACATCCGCTTCCGCGAGGTGTTGGCATTCGAGGCGCAGGGCGACGCGGCTGCGGGCAACACCACGGTCAGCCGCACCTTCATCAGTGAAGAGATTGCGGACATGGTGCGGGGCATCATCAACGCCGCACCGGGCGCGCTGCATTATCGCGTGGATCATGCTGCGTATCCCGATGGGGCCGAGCGCGAGCACGACAAGTTCTCCGCGCGGAGCAGCGCGGCGAACGAACTCGAAGTGGGTGGCATCGGCGCAGGCGATTGGGTGGGCGCGGCCCGCATCGACGCGACCGCGGCCTACGCCAAGGACGGCGACACGATTGCGGGGCTGGTGGTAGATGGGGAAGCGTGGCCCGACCTGCGGTTGATGATGATCGACTGCGAGGAGACCAGCCGCAACAGCCACGCGATGAAGCGGCACCCGGAAGTGGCAGGGTGGAGTGATGCGCGATACAACGCGAGCGGCTACAAGCTGCGGGCCGATGCGGCAAAGGCCGCGCTGCAAGCGCTGCTCGACACGCACGGCATCAGCCACATTGAACTGAACCCGCACCGCAATGCGCTGGGCGAGTATGACGACCGGGTGGATGCGTATGGTCGGTACATTGGGCTGGTGTATGGGGGAGGGCAGTGCTTCAACGCGGCGCTGATCGAGCAGGCCCACGCGGACGTGTACCTCTACGAGAATGGGCGCTATCACCCGGCGGAGATGGCGCTGAAGGAGTACTTCTCGTATCGCGGGGTATCGGCGGACAGCATCGCTGCCACGGGCCGAACGCTGCACAGCCTCGACGTGCGCGGCGGCGCGCTGGAAGCCATAGCGCTGTTGGCCTATGCGGCGGGTGGCCATGTGTTCGATGTGGACGACGACCTCGCGGTCACGTTCCGCAAGCCGGTGCTGCCTGCGCGCGTGGTGTTCTTCGACACCGCCACCATGGGCGCGCGGATTGGTGCGGACACAGAGACGCTGGGCAACCTGTTGTTCTTCCACGGCAACCCGGAGGCGGAAGCGGAAGGCAGCCATGTACGCGGCGAAAGCATGGACGCCTACGGCGTGCAGGTTCGCGTGCTCACGCATTTCGGCGTGGCCCATGCGGAGGATGCCACGCTGCTCTGCGAGGGCCTGCTGGACGACATCGCCTGGCCCACGCCCAACCTTGCGCTCACCTTTTTTCGCGGACGCGCCGACCTGCGTGTGGGCGACGTGGTCGAGCTGCGCAGCGCGCCGGTGCGACGACTCGATGCGCCGCAGGACGACGAGTGGGGCGGGGCCTATGCGGGGAAACTGGTGGGGCGCGTCAACGCCCTGCGACACCGCATCGCTGGGCGGCATGTGGAAACCACGGTGTTCCTCGGCTCGCCGTTGCGGTCGGTGGATAACCCGCTGTCCTTCCTCGTGCGCAGCCAGGAACCTGCGACCACGCACTTTCAATTTCGGCTGGATGATGGAACGGTGGGGCTGGAGCAGCTGGTGCATTTGGACTGAAGCAAGAATTCCCGCAAAGGCGCGAAGCAGCGAAGCAGCAAAGAAGAGAAGAAGAGAAGAAGAGAAGAAGAGAAGAAGAGAAGAGGGAGAAAAGATTCTTCTTCGTTGCCCCTTCGCTTCTTTGCGGCTTTGCATGAAACTCAAAAAGGATCAATCGAATGTCATTGAAAGGTAACGCCTACACCAAGACCACGTGGGGCTTTGAAGAGCGCCCGGTGGCGTCGGCCAAGTTGAACACGTGGGACAATCGCATCGAGGCGGCACTCGAGCTGGCCTTCTTCCTGCTGTCGCAGGCGTGGGGCGGGGGCAACGGCGTGATTCGCGGGGCCACCACCAAAGATCTGAAGGTGGAGGCGAAGCTGCTGCCGGGCATGTCGGTGGAAGTGGAGCCGGGCTACGCGATGATCAGCAACACGCCCTACAAGCTGGCGGCCCGCACGGAAACGCTCGAAGTGGTGAAGCCCACCACGCACCCGCGCATCGATCTGGTGGTGGCAGACCTGCCCACCGGCGCGCCGCGCATTGTCACCGGCACCGAAGCCGCCAGTCCCACCACGCCTTCTGTGCCAGCAGACACCATCCCCCTCGCCGGGCTTTACCTGCGCCCCAGCATGACCTTCATCAAGAACGTAAACGACGCCGTCAGCGGCTACATCATCGACGAACGGCACTTTCTTTAATAGATCCCATTCTTCAACCAAGGAACACACAATGCACTACAACGATCTACTTCACAACGACCACAGCCTCACCCTCATCACCGCCGTCTTCGGCGTGGTGTGGACCACCTTCCAATCCAGCGACTACTTCCAGCGCCGTCGCAGCGCGCGGCTGGCGCGTGCGTTGGGTATTCTGGAAACGGCGGTCGCCCGCACGTGGGAAACTTACGTGCGCGCCATCAAGCAGGGGCGCGCCGACGGCAAGCTGACGGCGACGGAACGCGTCCATGCCCGCAGGCTCGCGGCAGAAACCGCCATCGAAATTGCCCGCCGCGAGGGGATCAACCTGCTGCGCACCCTCGGCCACGAACACCTCGACCGGCACATCACCACCCTGGCCCGCGCGCGGAAGCGGTAGCCTTTAAGGTTGGTCCCGCTCGAAGAATTCCTTGAACTCCGCAGGCAGGCGCACGGGTTTGTTCTCCGGCATACGCAACAGCACAAGCCGCTGCGTGGCGTGGGCGCAGACGTTGCCGTTCAGGGTAATCTCCGCGTTCAGGTGAATGCTGGCA